>JBILYW010000463.1:0-3624 GCA_044377555.1 Pseudomonas sp. | reverse complement strand
CCTGCTCGGCTTTTTTCTGCTGGTCACCCTGGCGCTGGGCTATAGCGCCACCCAGGTACGGCTGGACCCGGGGTTCAACAAACAGATCCCGGTGCGTCATGCCTACATGCTCAACTTTCTGGATTTCAGCCGGGTGTTTACCGGCGCCAATCGTCTGCTGGTGAGCGTGCACTGGAAGGGCGATGGCGATATCTACAACCCCGAGTTCCTCCAGACCCTGCAACAGGTCACGGATGATGTGTTCTTTATCTCCGGGGTCAGCCGCCCCAGTGTGACCTCGCTGTTTACCCCCAATGTGCGCTACATCGAAATCACCGAAGACGGGTATGTCGGTGATCTGGTGGTGCCGCCTCAATACGCCGCCACCCCCGAAGATTTACAGCAAGTGCGCAGCAATGCCGCACGGTCCGGGCAGATCGGCCGCTTGCTGGCCAACGACCTGAAATCGGCCATGGTTCGTGCCGATCTACAGGACGTGGACCCCAAGACCGGGCAGCCGGTGAGCTATGTGCAAATCGCCCAGCGCCTGGAAACTATCCGCACCAAATACAGCAACGCCAACATCGAAATCAACATCGTCGGCTTCGCCAAACTGGTGGGCGACGTGGTGGAGGGGCTGAACACGGTGATGGGCTTTTTCGCCATCGCGTTCCTGATCACCGGTGCCTTGCTGTGGGTGTACTCACGCTCGTTGCGCCTGACCCTGGTGGCGCTGTTTGTCGCCTTGCTGCCGGTGGTCTGGCTGCTGGGCCTGTTGCCATTGCTGGGCCTGGGGATCGACCCGATGTCGATTCTGGTACCGTTCCTGATTTTCTCCATTGGCGTATCCCACGCCGTGCAAATGACCAATGCCTGGAAGCAGGAAGTGCTGGCCGGCAGTGATTCGGTCAGTGCCGCCAAGGCGGCGTTCAGCAAGATTTTTATCCCCGGCGCCCTGGCGCTGCTGATGAACGCCCTGGGGTTCGGGGTGATCATGCTGATCGATATCCCCATCGTTCACGAGCTGGGGGTTACGGCCTGCATTGGCGTCATGCTGATGATCATCACCAACAAAATCATGCTGCCCCTGATCATCGCGCACCTGCAACTTGAACCACGGCTGATGACGGTCAAGGCCCGTGCCGATGATGCCCGCCACCCGCTGTGGTGGCGCCTGTCCGCGCTCGCCACGCCGGGGCCGGCCCTCTGGGTGTTCGCCATCAGCCTGGTGCTCTTGGCAGTGGGAGCGATCAAGGCCCGTGAGCTGGCGATCGGCGACATCGGCTCCGGCGCCCCGGAACTGCGCGCCGACTCGCGCTACAACCAGGACAACCAGAAGATCATCGGCAACTACTCCATCGGCCTCGATGTGCTTTCGGTGTTCCTGACCATTCGCGACCGAAGTGAGGCCTGCCTCGACCCGGCCGTGATGCGGGCGGTGGAAACCTTCGACTTCAAGATGCGCGAAGTGCCCGGCGTGCAGTCGGTGCAAAGCGTGGCAGGCATGAGCAAGCAAGTGATTGCCGGCAACAACGAAGGCAACCCGCGCTGGGCGGCCATCCCCGGTTCTGCCCAGGGTTTGCAGCAGGGCGCCTACGCCTATTCGCCGGATTCGGGGCTGGTGACTGACGGCTGCCAGCAGATGCAAATCCTGGTGTTTCTGACCGATCACGAAGGCTCCACCGTGGCCCATGTATTGGACGAGGCCAAACGCATCATCGCCGGGATTCAGGTGCCGGGGGTGGAGTTCAAACTGGCGGGCGGCAATATCGGCGTCATGGCCGCGTCCAACGAAGCGGTCAAGCACGCCGAGGTGGTGATGCTCGCGGCGCTGTTCTTCTCGGTCGCGCTGTTCTGTCTGCTGACCTTCCGTTCAGTGCGTGCGGTGCTGTGCATTCTGGTGCCGCTGGCGATAGTCGCGGTGCTGTGCAATGCACTCATGGCGCTGCTGGGCATAGGCCTCAAAGTCGCGACCCTGCCGGTGATGGCGCTGGGTGTCGGGGTGGGGGTGGATTACGGCATCTACCTGTACGAGCGCATCGAACATGAAATGGCAGCAGGGCAAGACCTGCGCGAAGCCTTTTACCGCGCCATGTGCCAGCGCGGCACGGCGGCGGTCTTTACTGCGGTCACCATGTCGCTGGGGGTGTGCACCTGGGTGTTTGCGCCCCTCAAGTTCCAGGCCGACATGGGCCTGCTGCTGGCCTTCATGTTTATGGTCAACGTGCTGGGCGCGATCTTCCTGCTGCCGGCGCTGGCCGCCTGGTTCAACCTGGGCAAACCGTTGGTGGCTGACAGATCCCCTGTAGCAGCTGCCGAAGGTTGCGTCCGGCCGCGAAGCGGTCGTAAACCCCTTGATGCAACTGTTCAGACAGATTGAGTGGCCCCTGTCAGGACCGGTTCGCGCTCCAGCGCAGCCTTCGGCAGCGGCTACGAGGTTTTGGATTCATACAATAAGAAGGAGAACCCCCGCATGCGACGTATCACACAGATGGGCGGCTGGCTGTCAGTTGCTCTCGTTTTGCACGGTTACAGCGGGCTGGCAGCAGCCCAGGCTCCCGCCGACCAGATCGCCCGGCTGGGCAAGGACCTGACCTGCGTCGGGGCGCAAAAGGAAGGCAATGCCGAAGGCACCATCCCGGCGTTTGGCGGGCAATGGCTGGGGGCGGCGCCGGGGATGAAGTTCGAGGGTACGGGCAAGCACCCGATTGATCCTTACCCCGGCGAAAAACCGTTGTTTGTGATCACTGCGCAAAATCTTGACCAGTACGCCGCGCATCTGTCCGAGGGGCAAAAAGCCCTGTTCAAGCTCTACCCGCAAAGCTTCCGCATGCCGATTTACCCGTCGCACCGTGACTTCCGCTTCTCTGACACGGTGTGCAAGGCCACCCTTGAAAACGCATCGGTCGCCAAGCTGGTTGACGACGGCGAAGGCGTGGTCGCCCGCACCGGTGGTGTGGCATTCCCGATCCCGCAAAACGGCATTGAACTGCTGAAAAACGCCTCGCTGTTTACCGTGCGCGCCTGGACCGAGGAATACACCTCCGACAACGCCTATGTGCTCAAGGACGGCAATATCAACTGGGGCCGCGTGCACTCACGCAACATGGCGCCGGGGCTGGAACCGGGCAAGATTGGCGACACTACCGGCAACTCCTCGTTCTACCTCAACGAAACCCTGCTGCCACAACGTGACAAGGGCGAAATCAACACCGGTACCGAATACTGGAACGACAAGACCGAGCCGCGCCAGAGCTGGCGCTACGACCCGGGCACACGCCGCGTGCGCCAGTCCCCCGGTTATGGTTTTGACATGGCATTCCCGGGCTCCGGCGGCTCGATCACCGTCGACGAAGTCCGGATCTTCAACGGCTCTGCCCAGCGCTACAACTGGAACATCGTCGGTAAAAAAGAGCTGTATATCCCCTACAACACCGCGCGCCTGCACGCCAACGACCTGAAATACGCCAACCTGCTGACCCCCGGCCATATCAACCCGGACAGCATGCGTTACGAGCTGCACCGTGTGTGGGTGCTTGAAGGCGTACTCAAGCCCGGCAACCGCCACCTGTATGGCAAGCGCACGATGTACATCGACGAAGACAGCTGGTTCCCGATCATGGGCGACAACTACGACAACCGTGG
>JBILYW010000043.1:0-11017 GCA_044377555.1 Pseudomonas sp. | reverse complement strand
AAAAAAACCAAATGAACAGCCAGTAAAAATTACTTATAAATCAACTACTTGCCTGATACTCCAAAGGCATCACGCACTGGCATAAATAATGCCTCCTATCACCGCTCGCGGCCAAAGGATGGCACGTGTCGTGCTGGTGTGCAGACATCGGCACACTCATTAATAAGAGAAGAAAAACAATGAAAAATGCTGTGCTGAAAACAATTGTTCCGGGCGCGCTGGCCCTCCTCCTGGCACTGCCAACGGCTCACGCACAAGAGGCTGTCACCAAGCCGAATGTCATCATTCTGGCCACGGGCGGCACCATCGCCGGTGCAGGCGCAAGTGCTGCCAACAGCGCCACCTACACCGCGGCCAAAGTCGGTATCGACAAACTGATCGCCGGCGTACCCGAACTGAGCCAACTGGCAAATGTGCGTGGCGAGCAAGTGATGCAAATTGCATCCGAGAGCATCACCAACGAAAACCTGCTGCAATTGGGCCGCCGCGTTGCCGAACTGGCTGACAGCAAGGATGTCGATGGCATCGTGATCACCCACGGCACTGACACCCTGGAAGAAACCGCTTACTTCCTCACACTGGTTGAAAAAACCGACAAGCCCATCGTCGTGGTCGGCTCCATGCGCCCGGGCACAGCCATGTCGGCTGACGGCATGCTGAACCTCTACAACGCAGTTGCCGTTGCCGGCAGCAAAGAGGCTCGCGGTAAAGGCGTGCTGGTCACCATGAACGACGAGATCCAGTCCGGCCGCGATGTCAGCAAAATGATCAACATCAAGACCGAAGCATTCAAAAGCCCATGGGGCCCGCTGGGCATGGTCGTCGAAGGCAAATCCTACTGGTTCCGCTTGCCGGCCAAGCGCCACACCATGGATTCCGAATTCGACATTAAAGACATCAAAAGCCTGCCAAACGTAGGTATCGCCTACTCGTATGGCAACGTCGACGATACTGCCTACAAAGCATTGGCACAGTCCGGCGCCAAAGCCATCATCCACGCTGGCACAGGCAACGGCTCAGTGGCATCGAGCGTGGTGCCGACCTTGCAAGCCCTGCGTAAGGATGGCGTGCAAATCATTCGTTCTTCCCACGTAAATAACGGTGGCTTCGTACTGCGTAACGCAGAACAGCCTGACGACAAAAATGACTGGGTTGTAGCCCACGACCTGAACCCACAAAAAGCACGCATCCTGGCCATGGTCGCTCTAACCAAAACCCAGGACAGCAAAGAGCTGCAGCGCATTTTCTGGGAATACTAAGTCGCCCGCTTCAAACACGCGCGAACTGACTTGAAAAGGCCGTCTCCCCATCAGGAGACGGCCTTTTTGTTTCCCGCGAATCTGACGCCGCTTTGACTCGCCAGTGCACCAAACAGTTGCCAAATCTGGCGCAGTTAAATACTGTATGCGCATACAGCCCACCAAGGATCGCATCATGGCTAAAAAAGCGGCGAAAGAGCCGACCCCACCAAGCCCTTACGAAATTTTCGGCACGCGCATACAAAAAATCATCAGTTCGCCAAAAGCTCAAAAAGACAAAATGGCGGTGCTTGAGCGGCTGGAAGGTGACAACCCGGAATTCTGGGAACGTCTGCTGGAAGAAATCTCCGAAAACGACAACGTCACAATTGCCTATCGCGATGATGGCGGCGTGAATGTTTTCTGGACCGTAGTTGAGGAAGACTGAGTCGATGAGGGTTCGTTTACTGGCACTGGTCAGTCTTTTCACTGTTTTAAGCGCACAGGCTTCGGCACCGCAAACCTTCAGTGAAGCAAAAAAAGTCGCCTGGAAACTCTATGCACCGCAGTCCACCGAGTTCTACTGCGGATGCAAATACACCGGTAACCGCGTCGATCTGAAAGCCTGTGGTTACGTCCCGCGCAAAAATGCCAACCGCGCAGCACGCATCGAATGGGAGCATATCGTTCCCGCCTGGCAAATCGGCCATCAGCGCCAATGCTGGCAAAGTGGGGGACGCAAAAACTGCACCCGCAACGACCCTGTGTACAAGGTTGCCGAAGCCGACCTGCACAACCTGGTACCCAGCATCGGTGAAGTCAACGGGGACAGAAGCAACTTCAGCTTTGGCTGGCTACCCGTGCAAAAGGGCCAATATGGATCATGCCTGACACAGGTCGATTTCAAATCGAAAAAGGTCATGCCCCGCCCTTCCATCCGCGGCATGATCGCACGCACTTACTTTTACATGAGCAAGCGCTACAACTTGCGTCTGTCCAAGCAAGACCGCCAGCTCTATGAGGCGTGGGACAAAACCTATCCCGTTCAGGCCTGGGAGCGTCAACGCAACCAAGCGGTCGCGTGCGTCATGGGCCGCGGCAACGACTTCGTCGGGCCGGTCAACCTCAAGGCCTGCGGCTGACACCAACCCCTGCCTGCACCCGCCTGGAGCCCTGATGACAACAGTGGCTCAAGGCGCCTTTGCTGATCGTTAAGCCACTGCTGCACCTGATAATTTGTGGCTCATCCAGCTGCTCATTAATTGCCGAACCTCCATTGCTGAGCTATTACTCTGTGGATGATTAAACAGATTCGATTCAACAAAAAACAACGGGTGGTCGACGAGCTCGTCCACCGTATCGAAAGCGGGCTTCTGGCAGACGGTCATCTACTGCCAGGTGAAGACCAATTGGCTCAAGAGCTGGGCGTCGGCCACAGTACGCTGCGTGCCGCACTGGCCGAACTGGAAAGGCGAAAATATATTGCCAAGCGAACCGAAGGCGGTGCCATCGTTACGTATGACGGCATAACGCTCGACCAGCACAACGGCTGGACCCAGGCCCTGGCCAGTACCGGTGCCCGCATCCACACAGAACTGCTACGACTCCAGGCCATAGAGCGCCCGGACCTGCTTCATCAATTCGGTTTAAGCCAGTTCATTACCCTGGATCGTCGACGCCGCCGGGACGATGGCACCGCCATCTCCCTGGAGCGCTCACTCATGCCCGCCACCGGCGGCCTCGAAGGCCTGCCGCGGGTAGGCCTGATAGACGACTCACTCACCATCACCCTTGCGGCCTATGGTTTTGTCGGTGATCGCGGCGATCAGTGGATCGGTGCAGAACCCCTCAACGAAGAAGATGCACTCTTGCTCGGCCGCCCCGCCGGAACCGTTTTTCTCCGGGCGCTACGTACAACTTTCGACCGAAACGGCCGTTTCATGGAGCTGGTGGAAAGCTGGCTTGATCCTGTGCACTTTCGCATGTACCACTCGTTTGGAACGCCGTCATGACACCGACTGATCGGGCCCTTGGCGCATTTTACGGGCTGGCACTGGGCGATGCTCTGGGCATGCCGACCCAATCATTTAGCCGCGGTCAAATCCTGACCCGCTTCGGGCACATCACCACCCTGGAGAACGCACCGGCCGATCAACCCATTGCGCCGGGCATGGTGGCAGGCTCGATCACCGACGACACCGAACAAGCCATCCTGGTCGGGCAGCTACTGGTCGAAGGCAACGGCAGCATTGACCCGAACCAGCTTGCGCGGCGCCTGATCACCTGGGAGTCCGGCATGCAGGCCAAAGGCTCTCAAGACCTGCTCGGGCCCTCCACCAAGCGGGCGATCGAAATGATCCTCGCCGGCCACAGCCCGGAGCAGTCAGGGCGCTATGGCACCACCAACGGCGCCGCCATGCGCATTACCCCGGTGGGCATCGCCAGCGACATTGTGCAACCGGAACGGTTTATCAATACCGTGGTTCAGGCCTGTCAGGTCACGCACAACACCAGCCTGGGGATTGCCAGCGCAGCCGCCGTAGCGGCTGTGGTATCCAGCGGGATCAATGGCAAAAAACTTGAACACGCCCTCAATGCGGGCACCGAAATGGCCTTTATCGCAGAGCACCACGGCCACTGGGTCGCCGGTGGCCGCATGGGCCCGCGCATCCGCTGGGCCCGACAGGCAAGCAGCGAGTGCAACCCCGACAACCTTGGCGACCTGCTGTATGACGTGATCGGCACATCAGTCGCGTCCCAGGAGTCCGTGGTCACGGCCTTCGCTCTGGCACAACGGGTCGCAAGCGCCGGGCTCAACAGTTTCGATGCTCTGTGCATGGCCGCCAGCCTGGGCGGTGACACCGATACCATTGCCGCCATTCTCGGCGCCATGCTGGGTGCCTGTGGCGGGCTGGAGCTATGGCCGGCTGCACTGATCGAGCAAATAACCGAGGTCAATAGCCTGCAACTGGAACCCCTGGTACGCGATCTGCTAACCCTTCGCCACACATAGAAGCCCCTGCCACAAACAGCAAAGCGACTGGCCTCACCCCCGAGGCCAGTGCCACACATACGCTGCTTGCAACGAAAACAACAGCATCAGGAGCCATCCCCCATGAGCACCCCAAACGCCGGGCACAGTGCCGGGCAACTGGAAACCCGAGGCATAGAGCCTGTCCCCGAAAACGAATGCAATGGCAATCCCCTGCAACTGTTCTGGGTCTGGTTTGCGGCCAATATCAGCATCCTCGGCTTGCCATTGGGTGCAACCCTGGTGGCCTTTCATCAACTGGCCATCTGGCAAGTCATCATCGTTGCCCTGATCGGCGCGGCCGGCTCGTTCGCCGTGGTCGGGGTCATTTCCATTGCCGGACGTCGAGGCCGGGCGCCAAGCCTGACACTGTCACGGGCCATTTTCGGGGTGCGCGGCAACATTGGCCCCACGCTGGTTTCGCTGGTTTCACGCGTCGGCTGGGAAACCGTAAACACCACCACCGCGGCTTTTGTGCTGCTGGCCCTGTGCTCAATCCTGTTCAACACCCCGACCGAAGCCAAGAACGCGCCAATGCTCACCCTGGTGTTTATCGGTATTTTCACCCTGCTGACCCTTTCGGTTTCCGGCCTGGGGCATGCGACGCTGCTGATCATTCAAAAATGGGCCACTTACGTTTTTGGCGCACTCAATCTGTTGGTCGGCGGCTTTCTGTGCGCCACGATCGACTGGCAAGGCGTGTTCAGCGCCGAACCTGCGCCCGTGAGCGCAATGATTATCGGGATTGGCATCATGGCCGCCGGCACCGGCATCGGTTGGGCCAACGCCGGAGCTGACATGTCGCGCTATCAAAAGCGCAGTGTCAGCGCATCGCAACTGGTGGCCTCCGCCGCCTGGGGCGCAGGGATCCCGCTGGTGCTGCTGATTACCCTCGGCGGCTTGCTGGCCGTCGGCAATCACGACCTGGCCGCTACCACCGACCCGATTGCCGCAATCCGCAACATGCTGCCTTCCTGGATGGCTGTCCCCTACCTGCTCAGCGCCTTTGGCGGCCTGCTGCTGTCCAATCACCTGTCCGTCTATTCCGCCGGCCTGACCACCTTGACCCTGGGCGTGAAGATCAAGCGGGTGCAAGCCGTTGTCGTCGATATCGTCGCGATTTTCTGTGGCTCGATTTACTTCATGCTGTACGCCGACAGCTTTTACGGCCCCTTCATCACCTTCATCTCGCTGACGGCCATTCCGATTACTGCGTGGGTGGCCATCTTTGTTGTCGACCTTATCCATCGCCAGCACTACAGCGCCAAAGACTTGCTGGATGTCAGCGCCAGCAGTGCTTACTGGTACAAGGGGGGCATCGAATGGCGGGCATTGAGCGCCTGGACCGTGGCGCTGGTGCTGGGCTTTTGCTTTACCCGCGTGGGCAGCACGGGCGCCAACTGGTTTGCCGGGCCGCTGGCAGATTCCTGGCTGGGTCACAACGGTCTGGGCTGGGTGGTGACATTCGTCGTGGCAGGCGGTTTGTATGCCCTGATGGGCGGTGCGAAAGACCGTCGCCAGCCTGCTCCGGATACCGCTCATGTCTAGGCTGCTGCATACCGGCCAGGTCATCGTCGACCTGGCCATGGCCCTCGACACCCTGCCGAGCTCCGGCGGCGACGCACTGGCCCATAGCGCCAGCTTTCACGCCGGTGGCGGCTTCAATGTGATGGCAGCGGCCCGGCGCAACGGGCTGGCGACCCTGTATCTGGGCCGCCATGGCCAGGGTCAGTTCGGTGAACTGGCCCGCGCGGCCATGCACGCCGAAGGCATACAGATGACCTTGCCCGTCGACCTGCACAAGGACACCGGTTTGTGCGTCGCCCTGACAGAAGCCAGCGCCGAACGCACGTTCATTTCCTGTATCGGGGCCGAAGGCGGGTTGTCTGCCCAAGACCTGGCGCAGGCCATCGTCCTGCCTGATGACTATGTGTATGTCAGCGGCTACAGCCTGCTCCATGCCGACAAGGCCCAGTCACTGCTGGACTGGATACTGGGCCTGGCGCCCGGCGTGCACCTGTCCTTCGACCCCGGTCCGTTACTGGCCGATATCGACCCGCATCTGCTCAACGCCCTGCTGCCGCGCCTGAACCTCTGGACCAGCAATAGTGCGGAAGCACAGGGCTTTACCCGCCTCACCTCGCTGGTTCAGGCCCTGCCCGCACTGACGGCACGCCTGCCCCACGACTGCCTCACGGTTGTACGCGATGGCCCGCAGGGCTGCTGGATCAGTGATGGTCATGGCCAGCAGCATATCGCCGGTTTCAAGGTGCACGCCGTTGACAGCAACGGAGCCGGTGATGCTCACACAGGGGTAATGATTGCCGCACTGGCCGGCGGGCATAGCGCCGCACAGGCGGCAACACGGGCCAATGCCGCCGCCGCTATAGCCGTTACCCGCCGAGGCCCCGCCACTGCCCCCGGCACCCGCGAAGTCGATGCATTACTGGCGAAATCAGGCATTTTCGGCACGCAGGAGTAGTGGTGTAGCACAAAGAATCGGCTAAAGCCCTACGCGCAACACGACCAAAGGCTGTAACAAAACATGTTCAAAAACGAGCCCAAAAGCTGGAAAATGGCTCAAGTGCTGTTTTAATTACACCGTGGTTCCCATCAAGCGACACCGGCCCTGATAGCTCCTGGAAGCTGTCGCGCCACGTGCATGTATGCGGCCTGCGTTTCTCCTGACTTGTGACGATTCTCTTGAAACTCATCATTATTGCTGTCTATGTTTTGTCCATTGCCTATGTCCACCTGCGGGGCAAGGTTCGCCATAAGCTGGGGCGCCAGCTGAGCGACCACTCGACTTTTCTGGCACCGATCAACTGCTTCCTGTACCTGTTCTCCAAAGTGCCCAACCAGCCGTACCTCAAGCCGGCGGACTTCCCCGAGCTGCAGCCCTTGCTGGATCATTGGCAGGAGATCCGCGAAGAAGCGCGCAACCTGATGCAGGCAGGTGAAATCAAACGCTCCGAGCAGCCCAACGATGTAGGGTTCAATTCGTTCTTCAAGAGTGGCTGGAAGCGCTTTTACCTGAAGTGGTATGGCGACAATCACCCTTCGGCTGTCGAACTGTGCCCGCGGACCATTGAGTTGCTCAACGGCATCGGCACCATCAAGGCTGCCATGTTTGCCGAGTTGCCCCCTGGCTCAAAACTGGTGCGTCATCGCGACCCTTATGCGGGTTCGCTGCGCTTTCATTTGGGCCTGGACACCCCCGACGACCCGGGCTGTTATATCAACGTCGACGGGCAAAACTACACGTGGCGTGACGGCGAAGCCGTGATGTTCGACGAAACTTTCATTCATTACGCCCAAAACACCACCGATAAAAACCGCATCATCCTGTTCTGCGATGTAGAACGCCCGATGCAATACCGCTGGGCAACCGCTTTCAACCAGTGGTTCAGCCGCACGGTCATGGCATCCGCCAGCTCACCCAACGATGCCAGTGATAAAACCGGCGCCCTGAACCGGGCATTTACCCGGTTGTACAAGATTCGCCTGCGTGGCAAGGCACTGAAAAAGCGCAACCGTACGCGTTACTACCTGGAGAAGTGGCTGATTTTCGGCGGTTTGCTGGGGGCGTTTTTATTGATCTGAACCTGTAGCCGCTGCCGAGGCTACAGAGATACTTCAACCGTGGGAGCGAGCCTGATCGCGAAGAGCACTCGCGAGCAGGCTCGCTCCCACAGGGGTCATCACCGGTAACAGAGTGTCTACAGGAACTTAAAGCACTTGGCTCACCACCAGCGGCGGCATGGTGCCCAGCAATGAAACTGCCGCCACTGCCGCCAGCCCGAAGAGCCATTCAAACGCCACGCTGCTGCGCAACAGCACGAAGTGCCCCAGGCGGCTCATCACCAGATTGAACAGCGCGAGCACGAGCATCAGCCCCACCAGCGTCACTTTGATCAACAGGATCAGTGCGAAACCTTCAAACAAAGGCGTAGGCCAGAGCGCACCGGTCAGCACCCGGGTATTGATAAGCCCCGTCAGAATGATCCCGGCCACCAGCCCGAAACCCAGGTTGCTGAAGCGCCGCAACACCACGGCCACCGCTTGCCCGGGCGGGCGCACAAGGATCAGCAGCAACCCCATCAGACCACCGACCCAGGCCGCCACACACACCAGATGAATCAACTGGTTGAGCATCAGCAATTGCCCGCGCCAGCCATCCAGCATCGCACCGTGCCCGACCGGGGCAAGAGTGGCCAACAACACGAAGCTCAATAGCCACGTTACGTAAAAACGGCTCTGGGTATACAGGGCGATCAACAGCAACACGCTAAACAGCAAGTGCCAGGTCCAGACCTGCCCGAAAAAGGTACTGCCCAACACCAGCCACAAGGTGGCGGGGTCCAGGGTTTCGGGCCAGCTACCGGCCATCGAATGGGTGGTCAGCAATAACCAGACCAGGCCACTGCCCAGTGCCACCCAGGCCAACCCGCGGTTGACCGTGCGCAATGCCCGGTCAATCCCGCCGGCCGGCCAGGCGCCAAGCAGCAAGGGCCTGAATGCACAGCCCCCGAACATCAGCAACACAGCGCAAAAATGCACAAAACGGCAGATGACCATTTCGCTGACGATCAACTCAGTTGCTCACCGTAAAGCTGTAATCGCCTGCGCTCTTGTGGGTATCGACCGACACGGCATTCCACTTCACGTGATAGGTGCCCGCGGGCAAGGGCCGGGCCGGTGTAACGATCAGGACTTTCTTGTTCGCAGGCTCGGTCTTGATGCTGCTCACCGCCACCGGTGCCTGGTCATGGGTAACAACGACCTTGGTGAACGCCTGCTCCACGCCTTCGGTGAAGACCAGCCGCAGTTGGTCAGCGCTGTTGACAGTGCTGTCGGCCGCCGGTGTCGACTGTTCCAGGTGGGCATGGGCAAACGCCGCACTGGCACCGGCCATCAGCGTCAGCAACGCAGCGGTATTGAGGACTTTTTTCAGGAGAGCAGCAGCCATTGCAAAGTACCTTGAGAGTGAAATACGCGGTCATAATACTCGCCTAAACTGACTGTAGGGCGAGCGCACGCAGTAACCCGGAACTAAACACTACGTCGCCCCCGCAAGGACCTCAGCATGCCCATCCGCCTCAGCTTTATTTGTCACGCCCGCACTGAAGCACAACGTCTGGGGCGCTTTGCACTGGACGAACCGGTAGAGCCCAAGGGGTTGCTGCTGGCAGCCGAACTGAGTGCGCGGCTGAAAAAGCCGGTCCGCATACTCTGCGCACCCGAAACCCGGGCCTTGCAAACCGCCCATGCACTGGGTGGCGATATTGAAATCGTGCCCGCGCTGGGGGATTACGACGTCGGCGACTGGCAGGGTCAGCGCCTGTCAGACCTGCAGCAAAGCATGCCGCAGGTGCTCACAAACTGGATCAACAACCCGTTTTCAGCGCCCCATGGCGGCGAGTCCGTGCAAGACCTCTGCCTGCGGGTCAGCGCCTGGCTCGACGAGTTCCGTGAAGAAGGCCATTTTGCCGTGGTGACTCACCCCTTCGTCATCCGCGCCGCCATTCTGCATGCGCTGGCAGCGAGTACGGCCTCGTTCAACCTGATTGACGTTGAACCGCTGTCGGTGGTTGACCTGCGCTTCAATGAGCGCTGGCGACTGCGGGTTTGACTCACTCTTCCAGGGTGAGCCCGCCAGGCGGCAGCGGCAGCGCGGTTTTGTAACGCACCTGTTTGAGCGCGAAGCTGGAGCGAATGTTGGCTACCCCGGGCACCTTGGTCAAAAAGTCCATCATGAAACGCTCCAGTGCCTGAATGCTCGGCACCAGCACCCGGATCAGATAGTCCGGGTCGCCTGCCATCAAATAGCACTCCATGACCTCATGGCGATCGGAAATCGCCGCCTCAAAATGCTGCAAGGCCTCTTCAACCTGTTTTTCCAGGCTGACATGGATGAAGACGTTGACGTGCAGCCCCAGCATGTCGGCGTCGAGCAAGGTCACCTGCTCCCGGATCAGGCCACGTTCTTCCATGGCCTTGACCCGGTTGAAACACGGCGTCGGCGACAGGTTTACCGAGCGCGCAAGGTCCGCATTGGTGATGCGCGCATTCTGCTGGAGGCTGTTGAGAATCCCTATATCGGTTCGATCTAGCTTGCGCATGAGACAAAAGCACCTGTTTTTTATGTTTATGCAGAATTCTTATCCTTAAATGCCACAAAGCACAACGAACTACAGATAAATATTCTTCACTGTCAGGAATATGATTGTTGTAGGACAAGATCGCGATCTTTTATCAGACCGATCTTCGACGTAATACCTAGCTCCCGCGCCTAATAAACACGACAAGATCGAGCGTAGAGAAAGCCATGAATGAATATGCACCGCTGCGCCTGCACGTTCCCGAACCTTCTGGCCGCCCAGGCTGCAAGACCGACTTCAGTTACCTTCGCCTGACCGATGCAGGTCTGGTGCGCAAACCTCCCATCGACGTAGAGCCTGCCGACACGGCCGACCTGGCCAAAGGCTTGATTCGCGTGCTCGATGACCAAGGCCAGGCCCTTGGTCCGTGGGCCGAAGGCGTATCGACCGAGGTGCTGCGCGCCGGCATGCGCGCCATGCTCAAGACCCGCATCTTCGACACCCGCATGGTGGTCGCCCAGCGTCAGAAAAAAATGTCGTTCTATATGCAGAGCCTTGGCGAAGAAGCCATCGGCAGCGCCCAGGCCCTGGCCTTGAACATCGACGACATGTGTTTCCCGACCTATCGCCAGCAGAGCATTTTGATG
>JBILYW010000462.1:0-3644 GCA_044377555.1 Pseudomonas sp. | reverse complement strand
GCCAACCCGGACGGTTCGACGGTGCGCGTCAGAGATGTGGCCCGGGTGGAAATCGGCAGCCAGGAATACCAGTACGGCACGCGCCTTAACGGCAAGTCCGCCAGCGCCTTCAGCGTGAAACTGGCCCCTGAGGCGAACGCCCTGAATACGGGCAACCTGATTCGCGCCAAGATGGACGAGCTGAGCCGCTACTTCCCGGCCGGTGTTGAATACACCATCCCGTACGACACCACGCCCTTTGTAAAAGTCTCGATCACCAAGGTCATCTACACCCTGGTCGAGGCCATGGTGCTGGTTTTTGCGGTGATGTACCTGTTCTTGCAGAACATCCGCTACACCTTGATCCCTACCCTGGTGGTGCCGGTGGCGCTGATGGGCACCTTCGCCGTCATGCTGGTGCTGGGGTTCTCGATCAACGTACTGACCATGTTCGGCATGGTGCTGGCCATCGGGATTCTGGTGGACGATGCCATTGTGGTGGTGGAGAACGTCGAGCGGATCATGGTCAGCGAAGGGCTTTCGCCCCGGGAAGCAACCCGCAAGGCGATGACGCAAATCAGTGGTGCGATTGTCGGCATCACCCTGGTGCTGGTGGCGGTGTTTATCCCGATGGCGTTCATGCCGGGTTCGGTCGGCGTCATTTACCAGCAGTTTTCGCTGTCGATGGCCACTTCGATCCTGTTCTCGGCGTTCCTGGCCCTGTCACTCACCCCGGCGCTGTGCGCGACCCTGCTCAAGCCCATCGCCAAGGGCGAGCACCATGCCAAGGGCGGTTTTTTTGGCTGGTTCAACAAGAAGTTCGATCGCCTGTCTGAAGGTTACGAGCACTGGGTGGTGCACCTGATCAAGCGTAGCGGCCGTTACCTGCTGGTGTACGGCGCCCTGCTGGTGGTTCTGGTGGTGTGCTTTGCACGTCTGCCCTCCTCCTTTTTGCCGGTCGAAGATCAGGGTTACACCATCACCGACATCCAGCTGCCGCCGGGTGCCAGCCAGAACCGCACGATCAACGTGGTCGAGCAGATTGAGGCCCACAACGCCAGCGAGCCGGGCGTGGGTAACACCACGATGATCCTGGGCTTCAGCTTTTCGGGCAGCGGACAAAACGCCGCCCTGGCCTTTACTACCCTCAAGGACTGGTCGGAACGCGGCGCCGAGGACTCTGCATCCGCCATCGCCGACCGCGCCAACGGGGCCTTCAGCGAGCTGAAGGACGCTGTCGCCTTCGCCATCCTGCCGCCTCCGGTCAGTGGCCTGGGCACCTCCAGCGGTTTTGAGTTCCGCCTGCAAGACCGTGGCGGCGTGGGCTATGACACGCTGATGCAAGCCCGCAGCGAACTGCTGGCACTGGCTGAAAAAAGTCCCGTGCTGGCCAATGTGCGCGAAGAAGCATTGGCAGAAAGCCCGCAAGTACAGCTTGAGGTCGATCGCAAGCGCGCCAATGCACTGGGCATTTCCTTCGCGGACATCGGTGCGGTCCTGTCCACGGCTGTAGGTTCGGCCTATATCAACGACTTCCCGAACCAGGGCCGCATGCAGCGGGTGGTGGTTCAGGCGGAAGGCGATCAGCGCAGCCAGGTTGAGGACTTGCTGAAAATGCATGTGCGCAACGATCTGGGCAAGATGGTACCGCTCTCGGCCTTTGTCGAAGCCCGCTGGATCCAGGGGCCGTCCCAGCTGACGCGCTACAACGGCTACCCGGCGATCAGCATTTCCGGCGAATCGGCTGCGGGGCACAGTACTGGCGAGGCGATGGCTGAAATGGAACGTCTGGTCAGCCAACTGCCCACAGGCCTGGGTCTTGAGTGGACAGGGCTGTCGCTGCAGGAGCGGGTGTCCGGTGCGCAAGCGCCGGTTCTGCTGGCGTTGTCGCTGCTGATCGTATTCCTGTGCCTGGCTGCACTGTACGAAAGCTGGTCGATTCCGACCGCCGTGTTGCTGGTAGTGCCTTTGGGCGTGCTCGGTGCGGTACTGGCAGTCACGTTGCGCGGCATGCCCAACGATGTGTTCTTCAAGGTGGGCCTGATTACCATCATTGGCCTGTCAGCGAAGAACGCCATCTTGATCATCGAGTTTGCCAAGACCCTCTACGACGAAGGCCATGACCTGGTGGACGCTACGGTGCAGGCGGCGCGACTGCGTCTGCGCCCGATCGTGATGACTTCCCTGGCGTTTATCCTCGGCGTGGTGCCATTGGCTCTCGCCACCGGTGCCAGCTCGGCCAGTCAACAGGCCATCGGTACCGGGGTGATCGGCGGGATGATCGTCGCCACCCTGGCCGTGGTGTTTGTGCCGGTATTCTTTGTGGTGGTGATGAAACTGGTCGCCAGCAAGCGGCGTCAAAGTTAGGCCAGCGCCATGTGCTAAGGTGCGGCAACATTAAGTAAACAGGGACCGTTTATGCCGCACCTAGCCCGCACCCATCCTCGTTTGACCGCTGCCACCCTGCTCGGGGTGGCAGTCGGTATCTTCGCCCCCGCCGCTACCGTGACCACCAAATTCCTGCTCGGCTGGAACGCCTGTGTCTGGCTGTATCTGGCATTGACGTTGTGGCTGGTGATCCGCTCCAAAGCCTGCGACGTGAAACGCACCGCTGAAGTAGAGGACGAAAATGCCAGCATGGTGCTGTTCACCGTGTGCATTGCCGCGATTGCCAGCCTCGCTGCCATCACCCTCGAACTGTCGGGCAACAGCAAGCTAAGCCATAACGATCAGCTCATGCACTACGCCTTTACCGGCCTGACAGTGGTGGGATCGTGGCTGATGATAGGGGTGATTTTCAGCCTGCATTACGCACGGCTGTTTTATAACGACGAGGGCACGGAGCCGGCATTGCGCTTTCCGGAGGGGGAACTGAACCCGGACTACTGGGACTTTCTGTACTTCTCTTTCACCCTCAACGTTGCGGTGCAAACCTCGGACGTGAACATCGCCACCCGCGAAATGCGCAAAGCCGTACTGGGGCATTCACTGCTGGGGTTCTTGTTCAACACGGCCGTGCTGGGGTTTTCGATCAATATTGCGGCGGGGTTGTTTTAAGTACTCAACGCAGAGCGGGATGCCATCGCCGGCAAGCTGGCGATGGCAGCGTTGTGGTGCAGTCAGTCGGTGCTCAGCACACCGCGACGCACCTGGTCACGCTCGATGGATTCAAACAGCGCCTTGAAGTTGCCTTCGCCAAAGCCGTCATCGCCCTTGCGCTGGATAAACTCGAAAAACACCGGGCCCATCAGGGTTTCCGAGAAGATTTGCAGCAGCAGACGCCTGTCGCCCGAGTCTGAAGACCCGTCAAGCAGAATACCCCGCGATTGCAGTTCGTCGACCGGCTCGCCGTGGTTCGGCAGGCGGCCTTCGAGCATCTCGTAGTAAGTTTCTGGCGGCGCAGTCATGAAGCGCATGCCGATTTTCTTCAGGGCGTCCCACGTCTTGATCAGGTCATCACTGAGGAAGGCCACGTGCTGAATGCCTTCGCCATTGAACTGCATCAGGAACTCTTCAATCTGGCCCGCGCCTTTGGACGACTCTTCGTTCAACGGGATACGGATCATGCCATCCGGTGCCGTCATGGCCTTGGAGGTCAGGCCGGTGTATTCGCCCTTGATGTCGAAGTAACGAATTTCGCGGAAGTTGAACAGCTTCTCGTAGAA
>JBILYW010000461.1:0-3678 GCA_044377555.1 Pseudomonas sp. | reverse complement strand
AGAGCACGAGCCACGCCAATGACTGCAGAACAGATCGGGGAACGGCTGCGCCGCTACCGCCGCGCCGCCAACAAGACCCTGAACCAGGTCGCCACTGAATCAGGCCTCACTGCTAGCTTCCTGTCCCAAGCGGAGCGTAACCTCACTGGCGTGTCCATCTCCTCTCTGGCGAGAATCGCAAAATCCTTAGGCATTGCGCTCAACACCCTGTTCGACCAGCCCGCACAGCCCCAGCCCGATTCCCACCAGGGTCAGCGCGTGCGCTATAGCATCGGTAGCCAGCCGCTGGTCTACGAGCGCCTGTCCAGCAACTTCCCCGGCAACCTGATCAACGCGATGAAGATGACTATGGCAGTGGGCTACCAGTCCGAGCTCATCTCCCACGAAGGTGCAGAATTTACCTATGTGCTCTCAGGGCAAATCGTCTACACCATAGACGGCCACAACTACCCGCTCGGCCCCGGCGGGTCAGTGCATTTCGACTCTACCAAGCCGCATTCCATCGCCAACTCTGGCGACGATGTTGCCGAAGTGCTGGTCGTCACCACCATGGGTGGGCTGCTTGACGATCACCCTGCGGTCTGAGCGGGCGCACTCAAAAAGTAAGCTGCACTTAATTTAAGTTGAAATTGATTTTAGAATAACTTAAATTTTTTCTCGGCCGGTGGCGGCGCGAGCATCTCTCTTCCCCTTCAGCGCTACCGCCCGAGCCAGGACGTCGCCTTCGGCTGCCTGTTCGCAAATGACGGGCAGCCTACTGCCCGTCAAGCCGCAGCGTCAGGTGCATCCGCCCCAGAAGGGGACTACCTGATCTGCCGCCCTCAAAATAAAAACAATGAGGTTCGCATGCGCAAAAAGACCACGCTCAAAACCATGATCGCCGCCGGCCTGATCCTCGGTTGCGGCTTCACCCACGCTGCCAGCAACCTGGTGTTCTGCTCCGAAGGCAGCCCGGCTGGCTTCGACCCAGGCCAATACACCACGGGGACCGATTTCGACGCCTCAGCCGAAACCGTATTCAACCGGCTCTCGCAGTTCGAGCGTGGCGGCACCAAGGTGATCCCCGGCCTTGCAACCAGCTGGGACATTTCGCCCGACGGTTTGACCTACACCTTCCACCTGCGTGACGGGGTCAAGTTCCACACCACCGACTACTTCAAGCCGACCCGCGACTTCAACGCCGACGACGTGCTGTTCACCTTCAACCGCATGCTCGACAAGGACATGCCGTTCCGCAAGGCCTACCCCACCGAATTTCCCTACTTCACCGACATGGGGATGAACGAAAACATCACCAAGGTTGAAAAAGTCGACGACCATACCGTCAAGTTCACCCTCAACGGCGTCAACGCAGCCTTCATCCAGAACCTGGCCATGAGCTTCGCCTCGATCCAGTCGGCCGAATACGCCGACCAGTTGCTCAAGGAAGGCAAGCCTCAGAACATCAACCAAAAGCCGATCGGCACTGGCCCGTTCGTATTCAGCAAGTACCAGAAAGACGCCCAGATTCGCTACAAGGGCAACAAGGATTACTGGAAGCCTGAAGACGTGAAGATCGACAATCTGATCTTCGCCATCACCACCGACCCCTCGGTGCGCACACAAAAACTCAAAAAGAACGAATGCCAGATCACCGCTTTCCCGCGCCCGGCCGATATCAAGCCGCTGCAGGAAGACAAGAACATCAAGATGCCGAGTCAACCAGGCTTCAACCTTGGCTACATCGCCTACAACTTCACCCGCAAGCCGTTCGACAAGCTCGAAGTACGTCAGGCGCTAGACATGGCGGTAGATAAAAAAGCCATCATCGACGCCGTTTACCAGGGCGCCGGCCAGTTGGCCGTCAACGGCCTGCCGCCGACCCAATGGTCCTACGACGAGACCATCAAGGACGCCGACTACAACCCGCAGAAGGCCAGGGAGCTGCTGAAGGCTGCAGGCGTAAAAGAAGGCACAGCAATCACCCTCTGGGCCATGCCGGTGCAGCGGCCCTACAACCCCAACGCCAAGCTGATGGCTGAAATGCTCCAGGCCGACTGGTCAAAAATCGGCATCAAGGCCAACATCGTCAGCTACGAATGGGGCGAGTACATCAAGCGCGCCCACGCCGGCGAGCACGACATCATGCTGATCGGCTTCACTGGCGACAACGGCGACCCGGACAACTGGCTGGGCACTCTCTACAGCTGCAGCTCGGTGAACGGCAACAACTTCGCCAAGTGGTGCAATGATGACTACGAAAAACTGGTGAAGGCCGCCGCGGCCACCTCCGATGTGGACAAACGCACCGAGCTGTACAAAGAAGCGCAGCGTTTCCTGAAATCCCAGGTGCCGATCACCCCGGTCGCCCACTCCACGGTCTACCAGCCGATGCGCACCAGCGTGATGAACTTCCAGATCAGCCCCTTCGGGCTCAGCAGCTTCTACGGCGTTTCCAACGAAAAGTGAGTGACAGGGGCCGGCCAGGCGGCCCCTACGCCGCCCTCGAGCTGGCGCCTTGACCCACGCTTCCTGAACGGCTGAGAGCGGCCAGCTCGCTGACCGACATCATAAAAAGATCAGGTAAACCCCTGTTTGATTGCGGGGTTAGTCGCTAGCGACCCAAGGCTGATGCAAGCCTCACATTCAGCGTCACCCAGAGATTCGCTGCGCCGCCATAAGTGCATGGTGGAAGTGCTTACGCCGCGCATCCAAGAGGTGTCGCGATCACTCCACAAGTTCCGGAGTTTTCTGCCTGGAGGTTTTGGGTTTTGCCGCAGGGATGAGGTCTGGCGAGGGGCTCTCTTGCTGGGTGTAAGGCGTTATATCCCCTGATTGCCAGCTATCGAGCCTGGCCAGCTTTATCCTGACCCAGAGCGCATACCCGAAGAGAAGGGCAGCCGCAGCGACTCCGATCTGAAGGGTGAGAGTTTCCAGCAGGTGCACGCCTTTTTGGGCATTTGCGCCATACCAGGAAAACACCGGAATCACCATCAAGACCCAAGCTGCAAACCAGGCCAGCAAGCCGGCAAGTAATGGCTTGATTGCAAACGAACGCAGGTTGTTGATTGAAGTGTTGCGCTGCACGTTGGACTCGTTGGCAATATGCTTGGCGGCGGCAACGATCAGTGCTTTGTTGAAACCCGGATCGTAAAGCCAGAGTCGGGTTTTTGTAGTGTGACCCGAGTCCATCAAGTAATGATAAAGGTCATTGGTCATGGCCAGGCGCTTGGCCTGACGCCCATTAATATTTGCAGTGAACTCATCAATGTGAAAATCAAAGCGTTTGAGGTCGGTTATTACACAGTCCGTATAGAAGAACTTCGGCACACAAAACATCCTGTTTGAGTGATAGTTGATTGCAACTCAGGATGATATCACATGGCCATTATTTTGTTGGGGGCGGGATATTCTATTGGGGAGGTGAAAGCGAATAGCGCTGAATACCTGGAGGTTAATATCCATGGCAGCGCAACTCATCGGTTCTTGCAGGGGAGGGAATCGGTGGAGCGAGGGGAGGGCAATACTTTAAATCGTGGGAGCGAGCCTGCTCGCGAAGATCCCAAGAGCGCCGTGATTACCCAGTAAACACGGGCTATTGATAACGATCTTCGCGAGCAAGCTCGCTCCCGCATAGTTCGTATTAGAGCATTGCCCCGGGAGGGGCTTTGCGTCAGTAAATATCTTTTGAGATCAAGG
>JBILYW010000042.1:0-11267 GCA_044377555.1 Pseudomonas sp. | reverse complement strand
GAAATCCCGCGCTGGATTCGCAAGCAACTTGAAGCCTACGGCGACGATACGCAGAGCATCCAGGCGTTTGGCGAACAGGTGATCAGCGAAATGTGCGCACGCCTGCTGGACGGCGGCGCCCCAGGGTTGCACTTCTATACCCTCAACCAGGCCGATCCGAGCCTGGCGATCTGGAACAACCTCAAGCTGCCGCGGTAAAACATAGTTGCAACGCCTCTCTCTGTGGGAGCTGGCTTGCTCGCGATTGTATCGACGCGATCTATCTGGTGGTCCGCGTCGGCTGCATCGCGAGCAAGCCCGTTCCCACAGTTGTACACCACCACCATTAGCCGTTGGGCAGCATGAAATCGGCGCGCCGTGATTGCTCTGTTATACTCCGGCCTTTCCGCCAGGCTTACGCCCGGCCGCTCGTCCTTGTACAAGTCACTCAACCCCGCTACTGCGCAGCTCTTGCCCGCGCGAGCGGTGCGAATGAGCCTTGTGGACTGGAGCAGGACCGGACGGGATTGCGTCACCTTAAACGCCATTCACGCCAGGCAAGACTATCCCTTTGGGCCAAGCCCTAACTAGAACAGGATTTCTCATGTCCTTTGCTTCCCTCGGTCTCTCCGAGGCTTTAGTCCGCGCCATTGAAGCTGCGGGCTATACCGAGCCTACTCCGGTGCAACAGCGGGCCATTCCCGCCGTGTTGCAAGGTCGCGACCTGATGGTTGCGGCTCAGACAGGTACTGGTAAAACCGGCGGCTTCGCTCTTCCGATTCTGGAAAAGCTGTTCCCCAACGGCCACCCGGACAAATCCCAGCGTCACGGCCCACGCCAGCCACGCGTCCTGGTCCTGACCCCGACTCGCGAACTGGCCGCCCAGGTGCACGAGAGCTTCAAGCTCTATGCCCGCGACTTGAAGTTCGTCAGCGCCTGTGTTTTCGGCGGTGTTGGCACCAACCCGCAGGTTCAAGCCCTGGCTCGCGGTGTTGACGTACTGGTTGCCTGCCCGGGTCGTTTGCTCGATCTGGCCGGTCAAGGCAGTGTTGACCTGTCCCACGTTGAAATCCTGGTGCTCGATGAAGCCGACCGGATGCTCGACATGGGCTTCGTCCACGACGTGAAGAAAGTTCTCGCCCGTCTGCCGTCCAAGCGTCAAAACCTGCTGTTTTCGGCGACGTTCTCCAAGGACATCACCGATCTGGCCGGCAAGCTGCTGCGCAACCCGGAACGCATCGAAGTTACGCCGCCGAACACCACGGTAGAGCGTATCGAACAGCGCGTTTTCCGTCTGCCGGCCACGCACAAGCGTGCCCTGTTGGCGCATTTGATCACCGCAGGCGCCTGGGAACAGGTGCTGGTGTTCACCCGCACCAAACACGGCGCCAACCGTCTGGCCGAATACCTGGACAAGCACGGCCTCAGCGCTGTGGCCATCCACGGTAACAAGAGCCAGAACGCACGGACCAAAGCCCTGGCCGACTTCAAGGCCGGTGCCGTACGTATCCTGGTAGCTACCGACATCGCCGCTCGCGGTCTGGATATCGATCAGCTGCCGCACGTGGTCAACTTCGAGCTGCCAAACGTCGATGAAGACTACGTTCACCGTATCGGCCGTACTGGCCGTGCCGGTCGTTCGGGCGAGGCGATCTCGCTGGTGGCTCCGGACGAAGAAAAACTGCTGAAAAGCATCGAGCGCATGACCAAGCAGAAAATCGCCGATGGCGACCTGATGGGTTTTGACTCCAGCACCGTCGAGGCCGAAAAGCCTGAAGTGCGCGAGCGTCCGGATGTGCGTAACCCGCGCAACCCGCCACGCGGCCCACGCGGCGACGGTCCGGGTAACCCGGGCGGTGGCGGCGGTCGTAAAGACAAAGGCAAGGAAAAGAGCAAAGAGAAGCCGGCGGCTGCTCGCAGCGAGCGTCCTGCTCGTGAGCAAAAGCCACGCGAAGCTCAGCCTGCCCGCGAACAGCGTCAGCCAGCACCTCGCTCGGAGGCCAATGCCAACCGCGCGCCGGACGAGTTCCGCGATGACGATGTGGATAACTTTGGTAACCGCGCTGATTACGTCAGCCCGTACCAGAACAAGAACAACCAGGGCCGTGGTCGCCGCCCGGGTGCTCCGGCAACCGGCACTGGCACTGGCACAGCGCCAGCCGCCCGTACCGGTGGCCGTCAAAATGCCCCGCGTACTGGCACCGGCGCCAGCACTGGCACCCCGCCAGCCAAGCGCAGTGGCCCACGTAGCGGCGCCCCGCGTGACGGTCAAGCCCGTCGCGACAACCGCCCGGCCCGTGACGATGCCCGTCAAGAGCCAGCGGTTAAAGGCCCACGTGAGAATCAGCCGAAGATCATGCACAAGGAGTCGAAAAGCGATCGCTTCCCGACACCTGAGCAGCTCGATCAACTGCCGAACCGTCCTCGTGGCGAAAAGCCTGCGCTGTTGACTCGTAACCGCTGAGTCAAGTCAAAAGCCCCTCACCCCACGCACTCCCTTTGGGGGAGGGCTGGGGTGAGGGGCTTTTGATTCGCGCACAAAAAACGCCCCGGCTCTCGCAAGCCGGGGCGTTTTTTTTAGCCGTATAAAAGCGCTATTACTTGGCCTTCACGCCTTCCAGCGAGATGTCCAGGGTCAGCGTCTGGTCTGCGCCCGGGCTCTTGATGCCGAAGTCGTTCAGGTTCACAGACGTGGTCGCGTTGAAGCCAGCGCGTTCGCCACCCCACGGGTCCTTGCCTTCGCCGTTGAACGTTGCCTTGAACGTCACTGGCTTGGTCACGCCGTGCAGGGTCAGGTCGCCTGTTACGTCAGCTGTTTTCTCGCCAGTCGGTACAACCTTGGTCGACTTGAAGGTCGCTTCCGGGTACTTGCTCACGTCCAGGAAATCTTTGCTGGCGATATGCTTGTCACGTTCTGCGTGGTTGGAGAACAGGCTTGCGGTTTTCAGGGTGACGTCAATTTTGCTGTCGGCAGGCTTGGCAGCATCCCACGAGAACGTGCCGCTCCAGTCCTTGAAAGTACCGTGAATGAAGCTGAAGCCCAGGTGGCTGACTTTCCAGTCGATAAAGGCGTGCTGGCCTTCCTTGTCGATGGTGTAGTCAGCAGCCATGGCCTGACCTGCGGTCAGCAGTGCAGTACCGAGAGCCAGCGCAGCGAGGGTCTTTTTCAACATATTTTCTATTCCTTTTGAGTTGAGGTTGGACATCAGGCTTTGCGCCCCAGCATACGAGCCAGGGTCGCATCACGATCTATAAAGTGGTGTTTCAAAGCGATCAGGCCATGCAGGCCGGCAAATACCACCACGGCCCAGGCCAGCCACAGATGCACGACACCGGCCACATCGGCCTGGTCCGGCAGGTTGGAAATCAGTGCAGGCACTTCAAACAGGCCGAATACCGGGATGCCCACGCCTTCGGCAGTGGAGATAAGGTAGCCGGCGATCATTACGGCAAACAAGCCCAGGTACAAAAAGCCATGGCCGAGTTTGGCGCCGATACGCGTCGCCCGGCTGTAGCTGGCCAGTGCCGGCGGGGCCGGGCTGAACCAGATCCATACAACCCGTAACAACATCACGGCGAGCAGCGTCAGACCAATGCTTTTATGCAGGTCGGGCGCTTCTTTGCGCCATGGGCTGTAATAGTCCAGACCTACCATCCACAAACCCAGGCCGAACAAGCCGAACACCGCCAAGGCAACGGTCCAATGCATGAAAATGCTGACCGCTCCATATCGGGAAGAAGAGTTACGTAGCTGCATTGCCAACATCCTGTAGGAACTTGAGCCTAAGACTAATGGTTTACCTATCGATTGAAAGCGCATTTTTTTGCTGCAAGGTATCGATAAATACGATCTGTAGCCTGTGAGGCCGATATTAAGCAAGCGTTAACAAGATTTAATGTCGCTCCTGCAGGCCGACCAGCGTCTTTAAGTTCAATACCTGAAATCGTAATGTGTTGTTACACGGTCGCGCATTGCTTAGGCTTGCGCGATTGTTTGCCCGCACACGCCGGGAGCCAGCGCCAGGAGAGTGGAAATGGGCCTGAATAATCAATGGATGCAGCGCGACCTTGCCGTGTTATGGCACCCCTGCACCCAAATGAAAGATCACGAGCAGCTGCCGTTGATCCCGATCAAGCGCGGCGAAGGCGTGTGGTTGGAAGACTTCGAAGGCAAGCGTTACCTGGATGCGGTGAGCTCCTGGTGGGTCAATGTGTTTGGCCACTGCAACCCGCGTATCAACCAGCGCATCAAGGATCAGGTCGACCAGCTGGAGCACGTGATTCTTGCCGGGTTCAGCCATCAGCCGGTGATTGAGCTGTCCGAGCGTCTGGTGAAGATGACGCCTGAAGGCCTGACCCGCTGTTTCTACGCCGATAACGGTTCGTCGTGCATCGAAGTCTCGCTGAAGATGAGCTTTCACTACTGGCTAAATCGCGGCCAGCCGGACAAAAAACGCTTTGTGACCCTGACCAACAGCTACCACGGCGAAACCATGGCGGCGATGTCGGTGGGTGACGTGCCGTTGTTCACCGAGACCTACAAGGCCTTGCTGCTCGACACCATCAAGGTACCGAGCCCCGATTGCTACCTGCGGCCTGAGGGCGTGAGCTGGGAAGAGCACTCGCGCACGATGTTTCTGGCCATGGAGCAGACCCTGGCCGAGAACCACGACACCGTCGCGGCAGTGATCGTCGAACCGCTGATCCAGGGCGCGGGCGGCATGCGCATGTATCACCCGGTGTACCTCACGTTGCTGCGTGAAGCCTGTGACCGTTACGGCGTGCACCTGATCCTCGACGAAATTGCGGTGGGCTTTGGCCGCACCGGCACCATGTTTGCCTGTGAGCAGGCCGGTATTACCCCGGACTTTCTGTGCCTGTCCAAGGCTTTAACCGGTGGCTACTTGCCGTTGGCTGCCTGCGTGACCACCGATGAGGTATACAGCGCGTTCTACGACGACTACCCGACCTTGCGCGCCTTCCTGCATTCCCACAGCTACACAGGCAATCCGCTGGCGTGTGCGGCAGCCCTGGCGACGTTGGATATCTTCGAAGAAGACAACGTGATCGAGAACAACAAGGCCCTGGCCCAGCGCATGGCCAGTGCGACCGCGCATTTGGTTGACCATCCCCATGTATCCGAAGTGCGCCAGACCGGTATGGTTTTGGCCATCGAAATGGTCCAGGACAAAGCCAGCAAAACCGCTTACCCATGGCAGGAACGCCGAGGGCTGAAAGTCTTCCAGCATGCACTGGAGCGTGGTGCGCTGTTGCGTCCGCTGGGCAGCGTGGTGTATTTCTTGCCGCCTTACGTGATTACCCCGGAGCAGATCGACTTTTTGGCCGAAGTGGCCAGTGAAGGGATCGACATTGCGACCCGCAACACTATCAGCGTGGCCGTACCGTCGAACTTTCATCCGGACTTCCGCGACCCGGGTTAAACCGGGCACACCCTGAATCTCCTGTGGGAGCGAGCCTGCTCGTGATGCAGACGACGCGGTTTTAAGATGAACCGTGGTGATGCCATCGCGAGCAGGCTCGCTCCCACAGTGACGTGTGATCAGCATTCGAACTTTCAGAGAACTTACATGAGATTGTCCCGCTTCTTTATCGACGCCCCCTTGAGTCTTGGTGAACATGAATTACCTGAGGCTCAGGCGCATTACATTGGCCGCGTGCTGCGCATGTCGGAGGGCGATGCCCTGCAAGTGTTCGACGGCTCGGGTTACGAGTTTCAGGGGCGCTTGCTGGAAGTCGGCAAAAAACGCGTACGTGTGTTGCTGGACGAAACCTTCGCCGGGCAAATCGAGTCGCCATTGGCCATCCACTTGGGCCAGGGCCTGTCCCGTGGCGAGCGCATGGACTGGGCGATTCAAAAGGCTACCGAGCTGGGGGTGACTGAAATCACGCCGATCATGAGCGAGCGCTGCGAAGTGCGGCTCAAGGACGAGCGCGCCGACAAGCGACTGGCTCACTGGCGCCAGGTGGCGATCAGCGCCTGCGAGCAATGCGGCCGTTCACGGGTACCGGTGATTCATCCGCCGGTGTTGCTCGGCGACTGGATCAAAACCACCGAAGCGGATTTGAAGCTGGTATTGCACCCGGTGTCAGAACCCTTGGCCAGCCACGAGAAACCTGCGCGCCTGGCGTTCTTGATCGGCCCCGAAGGCGGCCTGACCGATAACGAAGTCGACCAGGCCCAGGCAGCCGGCTACCAGCCAGCGCGCCTTGGCCCGCGGGTGTTGCGCACCGAAACCGCCCCGGTTGTGGCCCTGGCCGTGGCGCAGCAGTTATGGGGTGATTTCTAAGTCAGCCTCACCCCTTTTTTGCTTTTGTGGGAGCGGGCTTGCTCGCGATTGGATCGACGCAGTTATCCAGATAAACCGCGGCGCCTGCATCGCGAGCAAGCCCGCTCCCACAAAAGGCGTGGCTTCCAATTTCAGTCGTTTCGTACGACGTTTCTCTTTCATTCTCGTGAAACATCCGAGAAGATTCCGCTCGCTTGCGCCTGTTCAAATCGGGGAATAGTCTCGGCCGATCGCTGCAAAACAGCGGTCGGGTTTAGTCGCCCGGTTTATGAGCAAGGCGCAAGGCGCCACCTTAGTGAGGCGCTTTTTTTCGGCCCCGCTTTATGGTGGCCGTGCGCAGGGCGCCTTCGGGCGCGCCGGTTTCCGAGCTCACCGGTCGACTAACCTGCGTACGGCTGCCACCCATTCGTTTAGTCGCGACATGGTGGTAGCTCCCTAAATGAGCTTGGAGCTGAGCATGAAAAAAATCACCCCCGATCCCCCTGCTTCACCCCTCGATGCTGCTGACAGTCACGACCCGTTGCTGGACCGTGCTGCCCTCGAACGTGCGCTCAATGACTACCTGCAAAACCATAAGCCTCATAGCCCCGTAGGCACGGCCATGCTGGCCATCCCGGACAGTGTCAATTCAGAAGCGGCTTTGGCCGAGGCGTCAGACTTGTTGCGCTGTGCGGGTGCCTGCGCGAATGAGGCGGGGAATGGCTTGAGCGGGCCTGCGCGCGATTTGGTGTTGTCGGTCATGCACTTGGTGGAGCTGGCCAAGGGTTATGTAGACAAGTCGCTGGACACGCTGGCAACGCACTGAAGCAGCACGCGCCTGAGTGCAGCAGGCGCGTCTTGGGACAGCTGGTTTGAAGGTGAGGGTGTAACGGACGACTTTTTTTGACGCCCTTACTCCACCGGATCACTCACCGGCGAGGCGATGATTTTCTTCAGCTCGGCAGTCATCGGAAACTCCAGGTTCAGGCCGTTGGGCGGGATTGGTTGCTCGAACCAGCGCTGGTAGATGCCGGTGATTTCTCCGGACTGATACAGGTCAGCCAGGGTCTTGTTGACCACTGCCAGGAACTGCGGGTCATCTTTGCGCACCATGCAGCTGTAGATTTCCCGGGATTGCTCATCCCCTACAACCACCCATTTGTGCGGATCACGGGCCTTGGCGCGTTCGCCGTAAAGCAGCGCGTCGTCCATGTAGAAGGCTACGGCGCGGCCGGTTTCGAGCATCTTGAATGCTTCGCCGTGGTCTTTGGCGCTGATCACGTTCATGCCCATCTTGTGGTCGGCGCTGTAGCTCTTGATAAAGCGCTCGTTGGTGGTACCCGCCGTGGTGACTACGTTTTTTTCGCGCAAGTCATCGAAGCCTTTGATGCCGCTGTCTTTGGCGGTCAGTAACTGGCCTTTGACGTAAATGAACCCATATGAAAATGCCACCTGCTTTTGCCGCTCGGCCGTTACGCCGGTTGAGCCGCATTCCAGGTCAACCGTACCGTTTTGCACCAGCGGGATGCGGGTTTGAGAGGTCACAAGGTTGTATTTGACCTTCAACGGCTTGTCGCCCACTTGATGCTGGATGCGTTCGACGATTTTGTTCGCCAGGTCCACCGAATAGCCCATCGGCTTACCGCTGTTATCACCGACATAAGAAAACGGCACCGAGGCATCGCGATAACCCAGGGTAATACTCCCGGAATCGGCGATTTTCTTGAGTGTGCCCTGCAGTGGGGCCTCATTGGCGTGCACGGTATGGCTGATCAACAGGCCCAGGGTGCAACTGATCAAGGTGAGTTTTTTCATTTTGTTTTTCCCCCTAAAACAGATTAATGACGTACAGCGATCACGCTTATTTCCACCAGCACCTGCGGCCGCGCCAGTTCGGCTTGCAGGGTAGTACGGGTGGGCGCCTTGCCTGCCGACAGCCAGGCTGACCACACGGTATTCATGGCCGCGAAGTCGCGCTGAATGTTTTGCAGGTAAATCGTGGCATTAAGAATGTGGTCCTTGTCGCTGCCGGTCTCGGCCAACAGAGCGTCGATCTTGCTCAAGACCTCTTGAGTCTGCGTCGTAATATCGTCGCTTTGCGTGGGAACTTGTCCGGACAGAAATACCAGCGCCTCGAAAGTCGCGGCGGCGCTCAAACGGTCATTGCTGTTGAAGCGGTGAATCGTCATCGGGCTTTCCTTCTTGTTGGGTGCCGCACTCAGGCGGCCAGGCCTTGCATATCAATGGACGTTTTACGTTGCGCAATCAGCTCGCTCAGCAGGCGCCCGCTGCCGCAGGCCAGGGTGAAGCCCAGTGCGCCGTGGCCCAGGTTGAGCCACAGGTTGCGATAGCCGCTGGCGCCAAGGATGGGCACGCCACTGGGTGTTGCAGGACGCATGCCGGCCCACTCGATGGCGTCGTTATAGTTGCCCGAGTCCGGGAAGGTACTGGCGGCCAGTTGGCGCATTTGCGCCAGGCGTTTGGGGTCCAGTGAAGCGTCGAAGCCGACGATGTCGACCATCGCGGCAATGCGCAATTGCTCGCCGATGCGGGCGTACACAATCTTGCGGTCGTAGTCGGTGATGCTCACTTGTGGTGCTTTTAGCGGGTCGTTCAGGGCCAGGGTGAGGCTGTAACCCTTGAGCGGATACAGTGGCAGCTTCAACCCCGGCAGGCGCAGGGCCGGGCTGTTGTGGCCGGCAGCGAGCACAAGCTGCTCGACCGCCAGCACTTCATCGCCCATTTCCACAGCCTGCACCGCACCGTTGGCATGCCGAAGCCGGGTGACGGTTTTACCCAGCTTGAAGGTGCAACGGCCACTGGCTTTCAAACGGGCGACCAGTTGCTGGCAGAAGGAGTGGCAATCACCGACTTCTTCACTGGGGGTGTAGATGCCGCCGACAAACGCGGACCCCTGCAGGCCCGGCTCCAGGCTGGCGCACTCGCTGGCGGACAGCGCTTGCTGAAATGAGTTGTGGATAACTTTTTTACGGGCTTTATCGAAGTTTGCGGGCTCACGGAACGCCACCAGTTTGCCGTTGCGCTGCCATGCGAAACCGTCCAGGTGATCTTCTTCGCGCCATTGCTGCAGCGTGGCTTGACTGAGCAGTGCCAGGCGCAGCAAGTGGGCACCATTGCGCTGATTGACCGAACTGCGACATGCCGCCATAAACGAGGCCAGCCAGCGCCATTGAGCCGGGTCCATGCGCGGGCGCAGTTTGAGTGGCGAGTCCCCGCGCAGCATCCAGCCCATTGCTTGCCAGGGCACCCCGGCATCGGCCAGCGGAGCCACATAGCGGTAGGAAAGCTGGCCGCCATTGGCGAAGCTGGTCTGGCTGCCCAGGGTTGGCTGAGCTTCGATCACGGTCACTTCAAAGCCGTCGCGCACCAGTGCATACGCCGTTGCCAGCCCGATAACACCCCCGCCGATGATGCACACTCGCTTTGCCATATCTGTCCTTAGCCCACTGTTGAACGGGCTTCAGGTTAGGGGCAGGTGACAGGCGGCGAACAATGAATAAAGATGGTCCTCCCATAAACAAAGGTTATGGACTGCTGCCATGCGCTTGCGTCATATCGAGGTGTTCCAGGCTATTCGCCAGACCGGTTCTGTCAGTGCGGCGGCGCAACTGCTGCATGTATCGCAGCCTGCGGTCAGCAAAGTGTTGCAGCATGCCGAGCAGCGACTGGGCTTTGCGCTGTTTTTACGTGTGCGCGGCAAACTCCAGCCGACCCCCGAGGCGCTGCTGCTGGAGCGTGAAGTCAACAAGGTGACTGAAAGCCTGCAAGGCGTGCAGCGTCTGGCCGAGAGCCTGCGGCGCGAACCGGGGCACCGGTTGCGTATCGGTAGCACGCCGGCATTGGCCCTGTCGTTGATGCCACCGGTGATCAGTGAGTGGACGCGCCGTTATCCTGATATCAGCTGTGAGCTGGTCAGTGCCCATAGTCGTGAGCTGATACAGAACCTGTTGATGCGCGAACTGGACGTGGCCCTGACCTTCAAGTTGCCTGACCATCCGGGGCTCAAGGCCCAGGCGTTGGCCCACGGTGTGCTGGTGGCGCTGGCACCGCGGGGGTTCTGGCCGGATGAAACCGAAGGCGTACCGCTGGCGCTGGAGGAACTGGCGAATGCTCCGATGATCGGGCTGAGCAGTGCCGATCCGCTGTTTGCGCATCTGGACAGCTACCTCAAGACTATTGACCCGCCGCCGCGTATCAGTATCGCCGTACAAACCTATTCGTTGGCGCGGGCGATGGTGGAGTCGGGTGCCGGGTTGACGGTGATTGATCCGTTTACGGCGTTGGGAGCTTCACGGGCGAGCACTTTGATCCGGCCATTGAGCCCGGCGCTGCCGATTACGCTGTATGCGCTGACCCGGGCGGACGAAGCCCCGGCGCATATGCTGGAAGGGTTGCTGCAACTGTTCGCTGAGCGGGCCAGCGAGCAGTTGCAGCGGTTGGCGGGCTGACCACATTTAAAAATGTGGGAGCGGGCTTGCTCGCGATGCAGCCAGCGCGGTGTGCCTGAGCCACCGCGTTGATGCAATCGCGGGCAAGCCCGCTCCCACAGGGTTTGGCGTTATTTCGGCAGCGCGTACACCACCACCTGATCCCCCACCTGATCTTTCATGATCGAGTTGCCGCCCGCGACAAACGCCACGTACTGCCGGCCCTTGTATTCATACACGGCGGGGTTGGCCACGGCGGGGGCCATGACGATGTCTGACCACAGCTCCTTGCCGTCTTCCAGCGCATAAGCCCGCACCTTGGCATCCATGGACGCGCCGATAAACACCACGCCACCTGCGGTCACTGCCGGGCCACCAATGGTTGGCGAGCCCATGCTCTCAGGCATGTACCAGCCGTATTGCTGGACCGCACCCATCGGACGGCGCCATTTCACATCACCGGTGCGCATGTCGATCGCCACGATTTCACCGAAAGGCGGCGCCCAGCAAGGCATGCCTGCCCAGTTCTGCGCGTTCAGCAGGCTCATCCCGA
>JBILYW010000460.1:0-3746 GCA_044377555.1 Pseudomonas sp. | reverse complement strand
CCGGCGAAAGTCGGCCGCATCGTGCTGTGTAGCGGCAAGGTCTACTACGACCTGCTGGAAAAACGCCGTGCCGAAGGTCGTGATGACATCGCCATCGTGCGTCTTGAGCAGCTGTACCCGTTCCCTGAGGACGACTTGATTGAAGTCCTGGCTCCGTACAAAAACGCCAAGCACATTGTTTGGTGTCAGGAAGAGCCGATGAACCAGGGTGCCTGGTACTGCAGCCAGCACCACATGCGCCGCATCATCAGCGGTCACGACAAGTCTCTCGTACTTGAGTACGCGGGCCGTGACGCTTCTGCTGCACCTGCTTGTGGTTACGCATCGATGCACGCTGAGCAACAGGCAAAACTGTTGCAAGACGCGTTCACTGTTTAACGCCTTCGCGCACTGAAACCGAATTTAAGGAACCAAAGAACATGGCTATCGAGATCAAAGCCCCAACATTTCCGGAATCGGTTGCCGATGGCACCGTTGCCACCTGGCACAAGCAACCGGGCGACGCTGTAAAGCGCGACGACCTGATTGTTGACATCGAAACCGACAAAGTTGTGCTGGAAGTACTGGCTACAGCTGACGGCGTTCTGGGCGCTATCGTCAAGAACGAAGGCGACACCGTTCTGTCCGACGAAGTTCTGGGCTCCATCGTTGAAGGCGGCGTTGCTGCTGCCCCGGCCGCGGCTGCACCGGCCGCTCAGGCTGCTGCTGCTGCTGCTGCTCCTGCTGCTGGCGAAGACGATCCGGTTGCGGCACCAGCTGCTCGCAAGATCGCTGAAGAGAACGGTATCAATATTGCTTCCGTTGCCGGTACTGGCAAAGGCGGTCGTGTGACCAAGGAAGACGTAGTTGCTGCTGTAGCTGCCAAAAAGGCCGCTCCTGCTGCTGCGCCTGCCAAGGCCGCTGCTCCTGCCGCTGCTGCTCCGGTATTCGCTGCTGGCGACCGCGTAGAAAAACGCGTTCCGATGACCCGCGTTCGTGCCACCGTGGCCAAGCGTCTGGTTGAAGCTCAGTCGAACATGGCGATGCTGACCACTTTCAACGAAGTGGACATGACTGAAATCATGGCACTGCGTTCGAAGTACAAGGACCAGTTCGAGAAGGCCCATAACGGTGTACGCCTGGGCTTCATGTCGTTCTTCGTCAAGGCAGCTACCGAGTCGCTGAAACGCTTCCCGGCTGTGAACGCTTCGATCGACGGTTCCGACATCGTTTACCACGGCTTCGCCGACATCGGTGTTGCTGTGTCCAGCGACCGTGGTCTGGTGGTTCCGGTTCTGCGTAACGCCGAACTGATGAGCCTGGCTGAAATCGAAGGCGGCATTGCTGCTTACGGTAAAAAAGCCCGTGACGGCAAACTGTCGATCGACGAAATGACCGGCGGTACCTTCACGATCACCAACGGTGGTACTTTCGGTTCGATGATGTCGACCCCGATTGTTAACCCGCCGCAAGCCGCGATCCTGGGCATGCACAACATCCTTCAGCGTCCAATGGCAATCAACGGTCAGGTAGTAATCCGCCCGATGATGTATTTGGCTCTGTCTTACGATCACCGCTTGATCGACGGCAAAGAAGCTGTAAGTTTCCTGGTAGCAATCAAAAACCTGCTGGAAGATCCGGCTCGTCTGCTGCTGGATATCTGATAGAAGCAGCTGCGAGTTTCATGCCGCACGTTAAAGCGCCCGGCATGGGGCTCGTATCATAGGAAACAGCTATGAGCTGCAAGTGTGAAGCTGCAAGCAATTGTGGTTTGGCCTTGTAGCTTGCAGCTTGAAGCTTGTAGCTAAAGAGGACTTTTTTACATGTCTCAGAAATTTGACGTTGTAGTGATTGGTGCGGGCCCTGGCGGCTACGTTGCTGCCATCAAGGCTGCTCAACTGGGCCTTTCGACTGCTTGTATCGAAAAATACACCGACAAGGAAGGCAAGCTGGCGCTGGGCGGTACTTGCCTGAACGTTGGTTGCATTCCATCCAAGGCGCTGCTGGACAGTTCCTGGAAGTACCACGAAGCCAAGGATGCATTTGCCATCCACGGCATCACCACCGGTGAAGTGAAGATGGACGTTGCAGCGATGGTTGGCCGTAAAGCCAACATCGTTAAAGGTCTGACTTCCGGCGTTGCGACCCTGTTCAAGGCTAACGGCGTTACTTCCCTGCAAGGTCACGGCAAACTGCTGGCCGGCAAGCGAGTTGAGCTGACCAAGCCAGACGGCACCGTTGAGATCATCGAAGCCGAGAACGTGATTCTGGCTTCGGGCTCGCGCCCAATCGACATTCCACCTGCTCCAGTTGATAACAACGTTATCGTTGATTCGACCGGTGCACTGGAATTCCAATCCGTACCCAAGCGTCTGGGCGTTATCGGCGCTGGCGTTATCGGTCTGGAGCTGGGTTCGGTATGGTCCCGTCTGGGCGCTCAGGTAACTGTTCTGGAAGCTCTGGACACGTTCCTGATGGCTGCTGACGCTGCCATATCCAAAGAAGCCTACAAAACCCTGACCAAACAAGGTCTGGACATCAAGCTGGGCGCTCGCGTTACCGGTTCCAAGGTTAACGGCGAAGAAGTCGTTGTGACCTACACCGACGCCAACGGCGAACAGACCATCACTTTCGACAAGCTGATCGTAGCCGTTGGTCGCCGTCCGGTGACTACCGAACTGCTGGCAGCTGACAGCGGCGTGACCATCGACGAGCGCGGTTTTGTGTTTGTTGACGATCATTGCGCAACCAGCGTACCGGGCGTATTCGCCATCGGTGACGTGGTACGTGGCATGATGCTGGCACACAAGGCTTCCGAAGAAGGCATCATGGTTGTTGAGCGCATCAAAGGTCACAAGACCGAGATGAACTACGACCTGATTCCATCGGTTATTTACACTCACCCGGAGATCGCGTGGGTCGGTAAAACCGAACAGGCCTTGAAAGCTGAAGGCGTTGAAGTTAACGTCGGCACCTTCCCGTTCGCAGCCAGTGGCCGTGCCATGGCAGCAAACGACACCGGCGGCTTTGTTAAAGTTATCGCTGATGCCAAAACTGACCGCGTACTGGGTGTCCACGTGATTGGCCCGAGCGCAGCAGAACTGGTTCAGCAAGGCGCAATCGGTATGGAATTCGGCACCAGTGCTGAAGACCTGGGCATGATGGTTTTCTCCCATCCGACCCTGTCCGAAGCGTTGCACGAAGCAGCATTGGCAGTGAATGGCGGCGCCATCCACATAGCCAACAAGAAAAAACGTTAAGACCAGACAATAAGAAACCACGGCGGTTTGCCCGTCGTGAGCCTTGCTAGCAAGCCTCACCGCGGAACTTCCGCCGGACGCAGTCTTGAGTGGTTTCAGCCAGGCCTGACCTCGCACACGCGGGCGTCAGGTTTGTCTAGGCAGCACAAGCAGCAGTCACAGGTGGTGCGGCACTTATTCAAGTGCAGCGCCGAATGCGCAGTACCTAACGAAGACGGTAAAAAGCATGAATCTTCACGAGTATCAGGGTAAGCAGCTGTTCGCTGAATACGGCCTGCCAGTATCCAAGGGTTATGCAGTAGATACCCCGGAAGCAGCCGCAGAAGCTTGCGACAAAATCGGCGGAACTGAATGGGTTGTAAAAGCCCAGGTTCACGCAGGTGGTCGCGGTAAAGCGGGCGGCGTTAAGCTGGTTCGCAGCAAAGAAGACGCTAAAGCATTCGCACAACAGTGGTTGGGCAAGCGTCTGGTGACTTACCAGACTGATGCCAATGGTCAGCCGGTCAC
>JBILYW010000459.1:0-3747 GCA_044377555.1 Pseudomonas sp. | reverse complement strand
CCCCTCTGCATCCATGTGGGCGCGGTTTGGTGCAACTCCGGGGGAAGGCGATGAAGTGGTCAGTGTGGTTTGTCGTGATGTGTCTGGCGCTTGAAGCGCGAGCAAAGGACCTGCCGCTCAGGCCGGTGCCCGATATCACCCGGGCAACTTGCCTTCAGTTCAACCGGGAAGTTAAGCATTACATTCGTCGCGGGGTCGACATACCGCTGGCGGAGCTGACGTTTTTCAAACTGACCCGCTACCGAATGATTGAAGGATTTGAGGGCGGGCGGTACTCCCGCGATCAGTTAGCCACCGGTTTGTACGAGCTTTCACGTGACATCGATAAAGTGACTAAAACCTGCCAGCGAAAAACCAGCCGCAAATTTGTAGATATGCTGCCCGAAAGCGTCAGGACGCTACTGATGACGAGCGCAGTACCCCACGAGTAAGGTGCGCAAGCCTACGGGTTTTCAAGTGCTGGCCGATAACCCTGAAGAGTCTCGCAAGCAGCCCCCGTATGCTTGCCTCCAAACCGTACAAAGGAGCGAATTGTGAAAGCGTGGATCATGTTGATGCTGGCCCTGTCCTTGCCGCTGGCAGCTGTGGCCGAAGAGGCGCAAGAGGGCGGCGACAAGGTCAGCTATATCACCCTGAGCCCGCCGTTTGTGGGCAACTACGGCCTGGACGGCAGTTCGAGGCTTAAAGTGTACAAGGCCGATATTTCCTTGCGCGTGACGGGCAATGAGGCGGCCAAGGCGGTTAAATCCAATGACCCGCTGATTCGCAACCAACTGGTGGGTTTGTTTACCCAGCAGACCAGCGAAACCCTGGGCAGCGTCGAGGCCAAGGAGAAGCTGCGCCAGGAAGCCCTGAAGCAGATCCAGCAGGTGATGACCGACGAGACGGGTAAACCGATGGTGGACGATTTGCTGTTCAACAATTTGATTGTTCAGTAAGGCGCAACAGCCCTGATGCGGGATTTGTGGGAACGGGCTTGCTCGCGATGCAGGCGGCGCGGTCAGCCAGGAAAACTGCGTTGATGCCATCGCAGGCAGGCCAGCTCCCACAGGTAGTTCTATGACGCCAGGCTCTTTCGAAACCGCGCCAGCGCAATCGCAAAGAACACCAGCCCGATGCCGGCCAGTGCCAGCAAGTCCGGCCACACCACATTCACGCCCGCATCACGGAACAGTATCGCCGCGCTCAGGCTCACGAAGTGGGTCGAAGGCGAGCACTGCATCACCCATTGCAGCCACTGGGGCATGCTGTCCAGCGGCGTGCTGCCGCCCGAGAGCAACAGCATCGGGATGATTACCGGGATCGCCAGCAAGCCAAATTGCGGCGTTGAGCGGGCCAGTGTCGCGAGGAAGATTCCCAGTGCGGTGCTGGCAAACAGGTATAGCGCAGTTACCAGCAAGAACAGGGTCAGCGACCCCGCCAGCGGCACGCCCAGTGCCCACTTGACCACCACTTCCAGCGATATCCAGGTGCACAGCACCACCACCAGCATATTGCTCCAGATTTTTGCCAGCATGATTTCCAGCGCGGTCAGGGGCAGCACCAGCAAATGGTCGAGGGTGCCGTGCTCGCGCTCGCGCAGCAGGGCGGTGCCCGTCAGCACGATGGCCAGAATGGTGATGTTGTTGACGATCTGGATCACGGCCAGAAACCACCCGCCTTCCAGGTTGGGGTTGAACAGTGCCCGACTGCTGAGCAGCACCGGGGTTTTCGCGGCGGCTTCGCCCTGGCCGGTGTATTCAAGCAGTTCGCGCTGGAATATCCGCCCGATATACCCCGCGCCCATGAATGCCTGACTCATGGCCGTGGCATCAACGTTGACCTGCACGCTTGGCTCACGACCGGCCAGCAAGTCGGCTTGAAAGTTGACCGGCACGTTGATCACAAAGGTGTATTGGCCGCTGTCCATTGACTGGTCCAGCTGGCTATAGGGCAGGGCTTGCGGGGCTTTGAACTCAGGGGGCAGCAGCGACTCGCCCAGTTTGCGCGACAAGGCACTGTGGTCTTCATCGACGATGGCCACGCTGGCGTTGTGCACACCGATAATCGAGCCGGCAGCGGGCATATAAATGGCCACGGTGAAGGCATAGAACAAAAACAGCAGCAGCACGCTGTCGTGGCGCAGGCTGGTCAGTTCCTTAAAGCCAAGGCGCAGGATGTGCGAGAGCTTGTGCATCAAACCTCCTGCTTCTTGAGCATGATCAGGCTCAGCCCGGTAAACGCGACAAAGAACCCCAGCAGCGCCAGGCATTGCGGCCACAACTGCCGCAGATCCAGAGCTTTGGTGAAGGTGCCCACGGCAATGTCGAGAAAGTGCCCGGCCGGGAACAGCATGCCCATCAGTGCTGCTGAGCCATCAAGGGAGGAGCGCGGCACGATCAGCCCGGAGAACTGAATGGTCGGCAAACTGGTGATGATCATGGTGCCCAGGATCGCTGCGATCTGGGTGCGGGTGAAGGCGGAAATCAGCAAGCCCATGCTGGTGGTTGCCAGCACATACAACAGCCCGCCCAGCGCCAGCGCGACGCCGCTGCCTTTGAACGGAACGCCGAACAGCCAGCGGTTCATTGCCACCAGCAACGCCAGATTGACCAGACTCACGGCCAGATACGGGGCCTGCTTGCCGAGCAGGAATTCGAGCCGGGTCAGGGGCGTGGCGTAGAAGTTGGTAATCGAACCCAGTTCTTTTTCGCGCACGATGCCCAGCGCGGTAAGCATGGCCGGGATAAACGCGAGAATCAGCGCCATCACGCCGGGGCCGATGGCGTTTACGCTGATCACGTCCTGGTTGTAGCGAAAGCGGGTTTCGAGCTTGGCCATCCCTTGTTTGTTTTGCGCCGGGCTGCTGTGTGCGGCCAGTTGCTCAAGGTTGGCGGTGTGCACCGCTTCGACATAGTTGCGGCTGGTTTCGGCACGGAACGGCATGCCGCCATCCAGCCAGGCGGCAACCGTGGGCTGGCGCCCGGCGTACAGGTCGCGGCCAAACCCGGGCGGGATCTCCAGAGCTATCTTGATTTCGGAACGTTGCAGGCGTTTGTGCAACTCATCGGAGCTGCGGATGGGCGCGTGCTCTTCGAAGTAGCGCGAGCTGCGGAAGGCTTCCAGGTAGGCGCGGCTTTGCGGGCTCTGGTCCTGGTCGTAGACGGCGAAGGCGAGGTTCTCGACGTCCAGCGAAATGCCGTAGCCGAAAATCACCATCATGAAGACTGCCCCCAGCAAGGCGAACGCCATGCGCACCTTGTCACGCAACAACTCTTTGGATTCACGGCTGGCAACGGCGATCAGCCGGGTCAGGCTGAACCCTTTTTTGCTGACCGGCGGCGGAGCATTGACAGCAGGCGTGGCGACGGGCGCCGCTTCGGGGGCGGGGCTGGCGCCCTGATCGTTTTGTGCCTGTTCCAGGCAAGTGACGAACGCCGCTTCCAGGGTGTCGCCCTGGAACTGGCGCTGCAGTGCATCGGGGGTGTCGCAGGCCAGAACCTTGCCCGCGTGCATCAACGAAATACGGTCGCAGCGCTGGGCTTCGTTCATAAAGTGGGTGGACAAAAAGATGGTCACCCCCTGCTCGCGCGACAGTTCGATCAGCAAGCGCCAGAAGTCATCGCGGGCCGCCGGGTCGACGCCAGAAGTCGGTTCGTCGAGGATCAGCACTTCGGGGCGATGCAGCACGGCCACCGCCAGTGACAAGCGCTGGCGCAGCCCCAGCGGCAATTCGCCGGATTGCTGAGTAGCCACCTCGCCCAGATC
>JBILYW010000458.1:0-3762 GCA_044377555.1 Pseudomonas sp. | reverse complement strand
GCAGCAAGAGAATTCCGGGAGGTAACAGAAGTTGTTTAAAAAAATATCGAATAGGCATCGAGCATCTCCAAAGATGCCCGAAGCCTAAGTGGGTTGAAGGGACGCATCAACAGCGCAGGTTAGAAACCCGAACACAAACGCCTGATGCATCAACCCGGGGTACCGCCGTATGCGACCTGAAGGCCCGGCTTGAATCGCCACATGGCCTTACGCTCCCTGCACCCTGTCTTTAAGCCAGATGACCTTGGCTTTATAAGGGGCATCCTGCATGTTCATGCTGCCTTGCGAGCGTCCATCAGCCTCACGCCCGATCCGGTTCAAATAAATGTTGATCAACTCCAGCTCGGCACGACTCAAGCCTCGCAATTCCAACTCGACAGGACGTTCATCACGTAACAGGACAGCTGTCCTTGCTGAATCAAGAGCCACACTCAAACGATCAATCAGCCGCTCATATACTTGCGATGTTCCTACGCTGCGTTGCAACTCTGCCATCCGTACACCTCATAAAAGGAAATATATCTCCCCCACGAGTGAGCTTAGCTGCGCATGTAAAACCGGTGCGCTGCAGCGACCAACGGAATGATGAGGCAATCAGGGTTTCCCTCGATAGAGTGGGGTCATGTATGCTACGGGACTTCCTGTAACTCCTACTCCAACCTGACCGGGCAACACATTAGCCGGTATTTGTTGAAGAGGATTAGGCCACCCTTTATTAGTACAAGTAGCCATGCACGAACAATATCAGCCCCGTGAAATAGAAGCCGCCGCCCAATCATTCTGGGACAACCAAAAGTCCTTCGAAGTCAGCGAAGATCTAGGCAAGGAGACTTTCTACTGCCTATCGATGTTCCCGTACCCAAGCGGCAAGCTACACATGGGGCACGTGCGCAACTACACCATCGGTGACGTGATTTCCCGTTACCAGCGCATGCTTGGCAAAAACGTCCTGCAGCCCATGGGTTGGGACGCTTTTGGCATGCCGGCCGAAAACGCCGCGATGAAAAACAACGTCGCGCCGGCCAAGTGGACTTACGAAAACATCGCTTACATGAAAACCCAGCTTCGCAGCCTGGGCCTGGCTGTTGACTGGTCCCGCGAAATCACCACCTGCAAGCCGGATTACTACCGCTGGGAACAATGGCTGTTCACCCGCCTGTTCGAAAAAGGTGTGATCTACCGCAAAAACGGCACCGTAAACTGGGACCCGGTGGACCAGACCGTTCTGGCCAACGAACAAGTGATCGACGGTCGCGGCTGGCGCTCCGGCGCAGTGATCGAAAAGCGCGAAATCCCGATGTACTACTTCAAGATCACTGCTTACGCAGATGAACTGCTTGAAGGCCTCGACGACATGCCCGGCTGGCCGGAGCAGGTCAAAACCATGCAGCGCAACTGGATTGGCAAATCCCGCGGCATGGAAGTGCAGTTCCCTTACAACGTCGACTCCATCGGCGAAGCGGGCACGCTCAAGGTCTTCACCACCCGCCCGGATACGTTGATGGGCGCGACTTACGTTGCCGTGGCTGCCGAGCACCCGCTGGCTACCCTGGCCGCACAAGGCAATCCTGAGCTGCAGGCGTTCATCGCTGAATGCAAGGGCGGCAGCGTTGCCGAAGCCGACATGGCGACCCAGGAGAAAAAGGGCCTGCCAACCTCACTGTTCGTTGAGCACCCGCTGACCGGCGAAAAGCTCCCGGTATGGGTCGCCAACTATGTGCTGATGCATTACGGCGACGGCGCAGTCATGGCTGTGCCGGCACACGACGAGCGTGATTTCGAATTCGCCACCAAGTACGACTTGCCGATCATGCCGGTCGTGCGTACCAGTGCAGGCGACGAGACCCCGGCCCCGTGGCTGGCGGCTTACAACGAACACGGCACCCTGATCAACTCCGGCGAATTCGACGGCCTCGACTTCCAGGGCGCGTTCGACGCAATCGAAGCCGCCCTGACTGCCAAAGGTCTGGGTCAATCGCGCACCCAGTTCCGCCTGCGCGACTGGGGCATCAGCCGTCAGCGCTACTGGGGCTGCCCGATCCCGATCGTACATTGCGACACCTGCGGTGACGTGCCTGTACCTGAAGACCAGCTGCCGGTCGTCTTGCCAGAAGACGTCGTTCCCGATGGCGCCGGTTCGCCATTGGCACGCATGCCAGAATTCTACGAATGCAGCTGCCCTAAATGCGGCGCACCGGCCAAGCGCGAAACAGACACCATGGACACCTTCGTCGAGTCGTCGTGGTACTACGCCCGCTACGCCTCGCCACACTATGAAGGCGGCCTGGTCGAAAAATCGGCAGCTGACCACTGGTTGCCGGTGGATCAGTACATTGGCGGTATCGAGCACGCAATCCTGCACCTGCTCTACGCACGTTTCTTCCACAAACTGATGCGTGACGAAGGCCTGGTCAGCTCCAACGAGCCGTTCAAGAACCTGCTGACCCAAGGCATGGTGATCGCCGAGACTTACTTCCGTACGCTGGACAACGGCGGCAAGGACTTCTTCAACCCTGACGACGTAGAAATCGTACGTGATGCCAAGGCCAAGATCATCGGCGCCACGCTGAAGACTGACGGCCTGCCGGTAGAAATCGGCGGCACGCAGAAGATGTCCAAATCGCTGAACAACGGCGTTGACCCGCAGTACATGATCGAACAATACGGCGCAGATACCTGCCGCCTGTTCATGATGTTCGCCTCGCCGCCTGACGCAAGCCTGGAATGGTCGGACTCGGGTGTTGAAGGTTCGCACCGCTTCCTCAAGCGCGTATGGCGCCTGGCTCACACCCATGTTGGCCAAGGCCTGCCGGGGGCGCTGGACATAAGCACCCTCAATGACGAACAAAAAGTCATTCGTCGTGCCATCCACCAGGCCATCAAGCAAGCGAGCCAGGATGTCGGCCTGCATCACAAGTTCAATACCGCCGTCGCCCAGGTGATGACCGTGATGAATGTGCTCGAAAAAGCACCGCAGACCACCGAACAGGACCGTGCCTTGCTGCAGGAAGGCCTTGAGACGGTTGCACTGGTACTGGCGCCAATTACCCCGCATATCAGCCATGAGCTGTGGAACCGATTGGGCCATGCCGGCGCCGTCATCGACGCGCCATGGCCAACCCTGGATGAAAGCGCACTGGTGCAAGACACCCTGCAGCTGGTTATCCAGGTAAACGGCAAACTGCGCGGGCATATCGAAATGCCAGCCGGCGCCAGCCGTGAAGACATTGAAGCCGCTGCCCGCATCAACGAAAACGTTCTGCGGTTTACCGATGGCCTGACGATTCGTAAAGTGATCGTGGTGCCCGGCAAACTGGTCAACATCGTCGCGAGCTAACTGGAACAGGCGCCCGCACCCTGTGCGGGCGTCCAACAAGACCTTCAGGGCCGCGTGTCGGCCCATCCGGTTTCAAGGGGAGCAACACATGATCAAACGCAATTTGCTGGTGATGGGTCTCGCTGTTCTGTTGAGCGCCTGCGGCTTCCAGCTGCGCGGTACCGGCACCAACCAGCTGACTATCACCGAACTCGACGTCAGCGCACGCAACGCCTATGGCGACACCGTGCGTGAACTGCGCCAGGTACTGGAAAACAGCGGCGTCAAACTCACCGCCAATGCTCCGTACAAACTGATTCTGACCAGCGAAAAAGAAACCCAGCGTGCCGCCAGCTACTCCGGCAACGGTGGTACGGCCGAGTATGAACTGACCAACGTGCTCAACTACGAAGTCGTGGGCCATAACAACCTGACGCTGCTCAACA
>JBILYW010000457.1:0-3765 GCA_044377555.1 Pseudomonas sp. | reverse complement strand
GCCGTAAAAATCCGGGTGTGACCGTGCGCGAGAAAAAATTGCTGGGCCATCTGACCCTGCGCGGCGACGCCAAAGACCCGGCCTTTGCCGAAGGCGTGCACAAGGCCCTGGGCCTGGAACTGCCCGTGGCCCTGAGTCTGGTGGCGAAGGGCGAAACCTCGCTGCAATGGATGGGGCCGGATGAGTGGTTGCTGATCGTCCCCGGCGGCCAGGAATTCGCCGTGGAACAAGCGTTGCGGGCGGCGCTGGCCGGGCTGCATATCTCGGTGGTCAACGTCAGCGGCGGGCAACAACTGCTGGAACTGAGCGGACCGAATGTGCGCCAGGTACTGATGAAATCCACCAGCTATGACGTGCATCCGGATAACTTCCCGGTGGGTAAGGCAGTAGGGACGGTGTTTGCCAAATCACAGCTGGTGATCCGCCATACCGGCGAAGACACCTGGGAACTGCTGATCCGGCGCAGCTTTTCGGATTATTGGTGGCTATGGTTGCAGGATGCGGCAGCGGAGTACGGGCTGAACGTCGAAGCGTAAATATGATCCTGCCTGCGCCTCTGTGGGATCGGGCCTGCTCGCGATTGCAACACCACGGTCAGCCGGATGTACCGCGTTGTTTGCATCGCGAGCAAGCCCGCGCCCACAGAGGTCGTGTGCGTTCCAACAACAATCAAGGAGCACCCCATGAGCCGCGCCCCCGATACCTGGATTCTTACCGCGGACTGCCCGAGCCTTCTGGGCACGGTGGATGCGGTGACGCGTTATCTGTTCGAGCATCGCTGCTACGTCACCGAGCACCACTCCTTCGACGATCAGCGCTCCGCCCGATTCTTCATCCGTGTCGAATTTCGCCAGCCCGACGGCTTCGACGAACACCAGTTTCGCGCGGGTCTGGCCGAGCGTGGCCAGGCCTTCGGCATGACCTTCGAACTGACGCCGCCCCATCACCGGCCCAAAGTGCTGATCATGGTGTCCAAGGCCGACCACTGCCTTAACGACCTGCTGTACCGCCAGCGCATCGGCCAGTTGTCGATGGACGTAGTGGCCGTGGTGTCCAACCACCCCGATCTGGAACCGCTGGCCCGCTGGCACGACATCCCCTATCACCACTTCGCCCTGGACCCGACTGACAAGCCGGCGCAAGAGGCCAGGGTGTGGCAAGTGATCGAAGACACCGGCGCCGAACTGGTGATCCTCGCCCGCTATATGCAAGTGCTGTCCCCCGAGCTGTGCCGCAAGCTCGACGGCAAGGCGATCAATATCCACCACTCGTTGCTGCCCGGTTTCAAAGGTGCCAAACCCTATCACCAGGCCTACGAGAAGGGGGTCAAGCTGGTGGGCGCCACGGCGCATTACATCAATAACGACCTGGACGAAGGCCCGATCATCGCTCAGGGGGTGGAGGCGGTTGATCACAGCTATTACCCCGAAGACTTGATCGCCAAGGGGCGCGACATCGAAGCCCAGACCCTGGCCCGAGGTGTGGGCTATCACATAGAGCGGCGCGTTTTCCTAAATGGAGGTCGTACGGTGGTGCTCTGACGGCGCGGCAAGTTCTAAGCTGCACGCAGCAAGCTGCAAGTAACTCCCTCCAACAACAACTAAGGGTGAATACGATGGCTGACAACCGCGGTGTGGTGTACCTGGGCAATGGCCAGGTTGAAGTGCAAAGCATTCCTTTCCCGAAGATGCAGAACCCTCAAGGCAAGCCCATTCACCACGGCGTGATTCTGCGGGTGGTGTCGACCAATATCTGTGGTTCCGACCAGCATATGGTGCGCGGCCGCACCACGGCCCAAACCGGGCTGGTGCTGGGGCATGAGATCACCGGCGAGGTGATCGAGGCCGGGCGCGATGTGGAACATCTGAAAGTCGGCGATCTGGTGTCGGTGCCGTTCAACGTGGCGTGCGGGCGTTGCCGCAGTTGCAAGGAACAAAACACCGGTGTATGCCTGACCGTCAACCCGGCCCGTCCCGGCGGCGCATATGGTTACGTGGACATGGGCGACTGGGTCGGCGGTCAGGCTGAATATGTATTGGTGCCTTATGCCGATTTCAACCTGCTCAAGTTGCCGGACCGCGATGCCGCGATGGAAAAAATTCGCGACCTGACGTGCCTCTCCGACATTCTGCCCACCGGCTACCACGGCGCAGTGACTGCGGGCGTCGGCCCCGGCAGCACGGTGTATATCGCCGGTGCGGGCCCGGTGGGGCTGGCGGCGGCAGCTTCAGCGCGTTTGCTGGGGGCGGCAGTGGTGATTGTCGGTGACGTCAACCCGATCCGCCTGGCCCACGCCAAGGCCCAGGGTTTTGAAATCGCCGACCTGTCCAAAGACACCCCTCTGCACGAACAAATCGCCGATCTGCTGGGTGAACCTGAAGTGGATTGCGCGGTGGATGCGGTGGGCTTTGAGGCTCGCGGTCACGGCCATGACGGGGTCAAACACGAAGCTCCGGCCACCGTGCTCAACTCGTTGATGGGCGTGGTGCGGGTGGCGGGTAAAATCGGCATCCCGGGCCTGTACGTCACCGAAGACCCGGGTGCAGTCGATGCCGCAGCGAAAATGGGCAGCCTGAGCATTCGCTTTGGCCTGGGCTGGGCCAAATCCCACAGCTTCCACACTGGCCAGACCCCGGTAATGAAATACAACCGTCAGCTGATGCAAGCCATCATGTGGGACCGGATCAAAATTGCTGACATCGTCGGCGTGGAAGTGATCAGCCTGAACGACGCGCCACGGGGTTATGGCGAGTTCGATGCCGGTGTACCGAAGAAGTTTGTGATCGACCCGCACAAAATGTTCAGCTAGGCGTGACCCTGAGGGAGCGGCCTTGCTCGCGATGCAAACCACTCGGTACATCTGAATAACCGAGGTGCTGCAATCGCGAGCAAGCCCGCTCCCACACGTCAGTGTGTTTCATAGACTGGCCAGCGGGCCCTGATACAGCACAGGGCCAGTTGGCTGCCCGGTCGGCGACCCGCCTTGGGGTTCAAGGCTCACGGCAAGTACCACCGAAGACCTGATCAATTGCTGCTGGCTTTGGCCAAGCGCCAGCCGTCCACCACCTGCCTGGGGAATCAGACCCAGAGACACCGGTTTCCCATCCACCGCAATTGCCCACAGTTCCAGACTACGCCCTGCCTCTACGCTGGCCAGTTCCAGCGGCTCAATGTCCAAGTAATCGGCGTGTGCTTCGATGCGCAGGCCGGGCTGTGCCGTGCCGCTGAGCAAGGTGGCGTTGTACTGGACGCTGTCGTGGTTGTAGAGCAGGCCCAGGGTCGCAGCGATGACCAATGCACATGCCGCCGCGCCGATACGCAGCCCGGTCCAGAACGGACGTTTTTCAGGCACGTGAAGTTTTTGCGGCTCGATGCGCGCGACGATGGCCTGCCACACATGTTCAGGTACCGGTTGCTCGGCCAGCGGTTCGGTCAGGCTGGCCAGGCTGGCTTCCCATCCGGCCACTTCGGCACGCAGGGCGGCATCGTCCAGCAACAAGTGCTCAAAGCGTCTGCGGGCGGTGGCCGGCATCAGGCCGATGGCGTAATCGGCGGCCAGCGCACGGCGCAGGCCGGGGGTCTGATAGTTCATGATTCCAGGCACCTGCGCAGACGCTCCATGCCCCGCCGAATCCAGGATTTGACTGAGCCCAGGGGCGCCGCCAACTGCTCTGCCAGCTCGCTGGCGCTGAGCCCGTGAAAGTAGGCAATGGTGATGGACTGGCGCTGCTGGCGGTCGAGCTGCTCCAGGCAATGGTTGAGGGC
>JBILYW010000456.1:0-3769 GCA_044377555.1 Pseudomonas sp. | reverse complement strand
CTGTGGATAACTCCTTGATTTATAAGGATTTTAATCAAGTTCACAGTGTGTTTTCCGATCCTCGGACACCGATTGTGATGACTCAGTCGCAGCCCGAAGGGTGGAGTGTGGGCTGGCGCTGGCATGCCTCGCGGCAATTCGACTTGGGCTTGCTGCAACAGTGGCTTCAAAGCCTGGACTGGCGACGTGCGAAGTTGGTTATTCACGGCTCGGGAGGCTGGTTTTCAACTAATTCTGTGGATAACTCGATCGCACAATGGAAGTCGAGCGAGTGGCGCAAGGATTCACGCCTGGAACTGATCTTTGATCGCCCACAAAATCTGGAATTGCTACGGTCAGGACTGGAAAACTGCCTGCTAAAAGAAGTTTTTTAGGGGGGAGGGGGGTGACGCGACCCTGTAATCAGGGGGTTTTAGGCTAAATCTGTGCTGGTAAAATTGTCCTACAATTAAAAGTGTTCGCACTGCATTTTCTGGCTAAAACCCTTTCGATGTGTCTATCTCAGGGGTTTTAGCTTGGTTGACGGAAAAGTTATCCACAGGCAAGAGGTGTTGGCACGGTCGGGCAGGGTCAGTGGCGTGTCTTGCTGTGTTCCTGACGCCATTGGCTGAGCTCAATCACCTGAGCAGTGGGAATTTCGCTCGGCTGGGGCTCAGTCTGCATCGGGTAGGGTGGCAATTCGATTTTTGCGCTATGGGCGCCGAATTGGGTAATGGACCCCGTATGGCGCTGATCGCCTGTGACCGTGAATTCGAAGTTATACACACGGGCCAGACGCTTGTTGCCGCTGGCATCGGCGATAAAGCCAATCTTTTTAAGGGCCACGTTTTCATCCAGCAACTCGATATCAAGTTTTTTACAGTGCTGTTTGACTCGTTCCAGCGCCCGCTCGCGCATGCCGTGGTTATGCCACAGCCAGGCAGCAGCCGTTGCCAGCAGCATCAGCACAAACATATTTCCAAGGGTCAGCATTACATGTGCTCCAACAGATTGTGCTCAGCTTAACTGCGTGTTCAACCTGTCGTACAGGCCGCGTTTCGTCGCATACTGCGTGGCTTGAATCCACCCGTAGTCTGGAATCCGGCATGAAACGTACACCTCATTTACTCGCCATCCAATCCCACGTGGTTTTCGGCCATGCCGGCAACAGCGCAGCGGTTTTTCCTATGCAGCGCGTCGGGGTGAATGTCTGGCCTTTGAACACGGTGCAGTTCTCGAACCACACTCAGTATGGTCAGTGGACAGGCGAAGTGTTGGCTCCCGAGCAAATTCCTTCGCTGGTCGACGGGATCGCCGCCATCGGTGAGCTGGGTAACTGTGATGCGGTTTTGTCCGGTTATCTGGGCAGTGCGGCTCAGGGGCGAGCCATTTTAAGCGGTGTGGCGCGCATTAAAGCCGTCAACCCACATGCGCTGTATCTGTGTGACCCGGTCATGGGGCACCCCGAGAAAGGTTGCATCGTCCCACAAGAAGTCAGTGATTTTCTGCTTGAAGAAGCCGTCGCGATGGCGGATTTCCTGTGCCCCAATCAGCTGGAACTGGACAGTTTCTGCGGTCGCCACCCGCAATCCTTGTTCGACTGCCTGGCCATGGCCCGCAGCTTGCTGGCCCGAGGTCCGAAAGCGGTGCTGGTGAAGCATTTGTATTATCCCGGCAAACCGGCAGAAAATTTTGAGATGCTGTTGGTAACGGCAGAGGGGAGCTGGCATTTACGCCGTCCGTTGCTGGCCTTTCCGCGTCAGCCCGTGGGCGTGGGCGATTTGACGTCAGGGTTGTTTCTGGCTCGGGTTTTACTGGGTGACAGTCTGGTGGCTGCGTTTGAATTTACGGCGGCGGCGGTGCATGAAGTGTTGCTGGAAACCCAGGCATGCACCAGCTACGAATTGCAACTGGTGCGGGCCCAGGACCGCATCGCTCATCCGCGTGTGCGGTTTGAGGCGGTGCCGATCAGTTTGTAAGCAAACTAAAAAAAATTTGTGGGAGCGGACTTGCTCGCGATTCTGGCGACTCGGTTTATCTGTAAGACCGAGGTGATGCAATCGCGAGCAGCCCGTTCCCACAGGTCATTTACACCGTTTCGTCTTTCAGTTCGCGATAACGCTGCTCCAGCTCCTGACGGATCTGGCGGCGTTGCTTGCCCTGAATAAAGCGGCGCTTGTCTTCGCTGTTCAATGGCTGCAACGGCGGAACAGCGGCCGGTTTGCGATCATCGTCCACCGCCACCATGGTGAAAAAGCAACTGTTGGTGTGGCGCACCGAGCGTTCACGAATATTTTCAGTGACGACTTTGATCCCGACTTCCATCGAGGTGTTGCCGGTGTAGTTGACCGATGCGAGGAAGGTCACCAGCTCTCCGACATGAATTGGCTCACGAAAAATAACCTGGTCCACCGACAGGGTGACCACATAGCGCCCCGCATAGCGGCTGGCGCAGGCATAAGCGACTTCATCGAGGTACTTGAGCAGGGTTCCGCCGTGAACATTGCCAGAGAAATTGGCCATATCCGGGGTCATCAAGACCGTCATCGACAGTTGGGCGTTTCCGGGTTCCATAGCAGCAGGCTCGCGGTTGTATTGCAGCAGTGAAGTGGGTATCTCTGCGGATACTTGTCGATTTTTGAAACAGTTAATAACGGGACGTTGCCGTTTTGACTGCCGTCACGCTTATGTCCATCTGTTTCCATATATTGCACCGCCTTTCCGCTGGAAGTCGCGGTGTTAACCTGCAAAAGCCCATTTATTGGGTAATTCCTATATTTAAAACAGTCGATGCTCACCGCCTGATAAGTGGTGTGTATCGTCTTGTTGCCTGATGAAAATTAAACAAGGAGTACCGCGCCATGCATGCCATCAGTTTTATTCAGGATCTGGCAGTCATCATGCTGGTCGCAGGTGTGGTGACGATTCTTTTTCACAGGTTCAAGCAGCCAGTGGTGCTGGGCTACATCGTGGCGGGTTTTATTATTGGCCCGCACACACCGCCGTTTGGCCTGATCCACGATGAAGAAACGATCAAGACCCTGGCCGAGCTGGGGGTGATTTTTTTGATGTTTTGCCTGGGTCTGGAGTTCAGCCTGCGCAAATTGTTCAAGGTCGGAGCTACCGCCTTTATCGCAGCGTTTATGGAAATTACGCTGATGATCTGGATCGGCTACGAAATTGGCCGCTGGTTCGACTGGAGCACCATGGATTCGCTGTTTTTAGGCGCCATCCTGGCGATTTCGTCGACCACCATCATCGTTAAGGCGCTTAACGACCTGAAGATGAAAAACGAGCGCTTCGCGCAGCTTATTTTTGGCGTGTTGATCGTTGAAGACATCCTGGGTATCGGGATTATTGCGCTGTTGTCGAGTATCGCTGTCAGCGGCAGTGTCAGCCCGGAGGAAGTATTTTCGACGGTCGGTAAATTGTCGTTGTTCATGATTGTGGCGCTGGTTATCGGCATTTTGCTGGTGCCGCGTGTGCTGGCGTATGTGGCCAAATTCGAAAGCAATGAAATGCTGCTGATTACCGTCCTGGGGCTGTGCTTTGGCTTCTGCCTGCTGGTGGTCAAGCTGGAATACAGCATGGTGCTCGGTGCGTTTTTGATCGGTGCGATCATGGCCGAGTCGCGTCAGTTGCTGAAGATTGAACGTCTGATCGAGCCGGTACGTGATTTGTTCAGCGCGATCTTTTTTGTCGCCATCGGGCTGATGCTCGACCCGGCAATCCTGCTGGAATATGCGCTGCCAATCGTAGTGATCACCATCGCGGTGGTACTGGGCAAGGT
>JBILYW010000455.1:0-3773 GCA_044377555.1 Pseudomonas sp. | reverse complement strand
GGTCCAGAACCAGATATCACGCTGGGTTGGATGGGTAGTGATGAGGATTTTTTCCCGTTCAAAACCTTCGCAATTGATGCGGTCTTCAACATGGGTAAACACGGCCTGACGCACCGGAAAATTCGACGGGGCCTCCAGGTCGAGCAAGCGCGGGAGTACCCGGCCGTAGCCGCTGGCATCGAGGATAAAGTCGGCTTTGATCCGATAAGTGCTGGCGTCTTCACGCACAACATCGAGCATCGGGTTGCTGCTCTCTATATCCACTGCAGACACGGTTTCGCCATAGCGGATTTCGACACCTTGCAGCGCCGCCTGGTCGGCCAGCAGTTTGTCGAACTCGGCACGCTGTACCTGGAACGTCGTCGGCTTGCCGTTGCTGAACGTGTCGCGAAAATCGAAGGCACTGTAGCGTTCGCCCCAGGCAAACGCGGCGCCGTTCTTGAGCTGAAAGCCAGCGGCTTGCACGGCGTCGAGCATGCCGGCTTCTTCGATAAAATCCAGGCAGTGCGACAGCAGGCTCTCGCCAATGGAAAAGCGCGGGAAGTGCTGGCGCTCGATTATCAATACATCGTGGCCATTGCGTTTGAGCAATGCGCCAGCAATTGCACCGGAGGGTCCGGCACCAATCACCACAACCTGACGACGTTCCATATCTAGTTCTGACACAAGGGCTCCTTGCCGGGGGGTACGGCAGACTGCAAAGGGGTTTTGTTCATGCCGGCCAGCGCCGGTAACAACGTGGCAATCAGGCCCATCAGCATCAACGCGAAGTACAGCGCGGGGCTGATCAGTTGTTGTTGCAGCAGCAGGTTGAGAAAGACAATTTCACTCAAGCCGCGAATATTGAGCAGCAGGCTTTCGCGCCATTTGCTGGCGCCGGCGAACGACGGCGTGGCCCAGCTCAACCCGAGCCAGTTACCCAGCAGCTTGCTGGCCATCGGCAGCAGCAACAGTGCGGCCAGTTGCAGCAGGCTGATCTCGTTCAGGGCGCTGTGCACATTGATTTGCACAATGCCGAAGGTGAGGATCAGCGGCACCGTAAGGCGGGTTTGCAACGCTTGCAGCCATGCGGCCCTCAATGGCATTACCAGCGGTATTTTGAGCCATGCCATGCACAGCAAATAACCAACGCCGAAAATCAGCGCATTGAGGCGGTAATGCTCGGCCACCACCAGCAAGGCGAAGAAGCACAGGCTGTAGCACAACGGTTGATGAATCCGCAGCCCGCGCAACAACAGCGGCAGCAAGGCTGCGGCAATGGGCAGCAGTAACGTGCTGAGGTCGAGGCTGCCCTGGGCCAGGCCGAACAGGCTCCAGCACATCAGGTCGATAAGGATCGCGCTTTGCACCAGACGACGGGTGGCGGCGGGCGGGTAATCGATGTGGCGCAAGTACAGGTACAGCACCGGGACCGCGGTGATGGCAAAGACCAGGCCCACGGCCAGTGAACTCAACCAGGGTTGTTCGGGCAGCAGCCAGACGGCGCAGGCCAGCCCGCAGGCGAAGGGGACGGCGAAGCTGGGCAGGGCGATTTTCACGCTTTGACGATCAAGGCGCAGATCAATCACGTCGCTCAAAATGGTGCCCAGCAATAACGCAAAACTCAGGCTGTACAGGCTTTTTAGCCACACCGGCGCGACCAGTTGTGCGCCGCTGAGCTGCCAGTGCGGTTCGATCCAGAACAGCATCAGCAGCGGCAAGACGATGGACGCCAGCAGCAACTGGCTGACTATCGGGATCACGCCAAAGCAACGGCCGACGCGGGTCGCCACGGCAAACAGGGCCAGGGCCAGCAGCCAGAACACGGCGCTCATCATGGGCGGTGCTCCTGTTTGCCGGCCCAGGGCGCGAGGATAAAGCTGAACGCCAGCCCCAGGCTCACCGACAGGCCGAAGTTGCTCACCGCAGGCGTGCTCGACACGGCCAGCAGGCCGAACGACAGCCAGGTAGTCAGTGCCGCGAGCAAGGTGCCGAGCAGGCTGACGGCGGCGCCGCCGATTTGCTCGCGCATCAGGATCGCGTAATCGACGCTGATCGCCGTCACCAGCAGCAGGCCGAACAGGCTGAACAACGTCAGCGGCTGACCCAACCAGCCAAGGCTGGCCAGGCTGCAGAGCGCGGCCAGCAGTGGCAGGGCAACGATGCGCAGGGCACCGCCAAAACCAAAGGGCGCGATTAACAACAACACAATCAGGACACAGGACAACAGCTTCAATTCGGCGGCGCTGATTTGCGTGGCGGCGAACACGTTGTTCAAGTCGCCCAAGCGGTCCACCAGCTGTACGCCCGGCAGGCCCTGTGCTTGCACCCGCAGCAGACCGGCGCTGTTCAATCCCTGCAGGCTGACCATCGCTGCGACACCTTCGGCGTTTTTGCCCAGCCACAGTGCGCGCCAGGGTTCTGCCAACGGGCCCGCCAGCGCGTCGTCGATATGTTGCTCGGGCAAGGCTTGAAGCTGCGCCAGCTCGTTTTGCAGTGCCGTTTCGGGTATGCCCAGCTCCAGCAGCGGTTGCCAGTGTTGTGGCAATTGATTGAGGGCGGCGCGCAGTTGCTGTTGCTCGCCGGGCAGGCTGACCAATTGGTTCAGCGCCAGATACCCCTGCAACTTGCCCATGTGCATCAGTTGTTCGAGGCGCTCGCCAAGAGCGGTTTGGCGTTCCAGCAATTGCTGCTCGTTGGCGGCGCGCACCAGAAAAAACTGGCTGGTGGGTTGATAGCCGGTGATCCGGGCAATGGCCTGGGCATCGGCCATCAATTGCGGCGGGGCGCCGACCCATTGGCGGATATCGTTTTTGCTGGTCAGTTGCCACAAGCCGGCGGCGCAAAACGCCAATAACAACGCCAGCAGCGCCGGGGCAGGGATTCGTTGCAGCAGCGCCTGGCGCACATTCAGCAGGGTTTGCGCGACACGCAGCGGCCATTGCGCTGGGCGCAATTCCACGCCTTTGAGCAACGCAGGCAGCAGGCATACGGCGCTCAGATAGGCGCCCACCAAGCCGGCGGCGGAGAAAATGGCGATTTGGGTGAGTGCCGGAAACGGCGTAAAGGCCAGGGCCAGATAACCGATGCAACTGGTGGCCAGGCTCAGGCTTAAACCGGGCAAGGTCAAGCGCAAGGCGGGCCAGCTGCGCCAGGGTTTCAGGCTCCAGCTTTTGGACAGGTAATGCAGCGGGTAATCGACCGCCACGCCAATCAGGCTGGAGCCCAGCACCAGTGTCATTACGTGCATGCTGCCAAAGAACGCGACGCAGGCCACCGCGCCAAACAGCATCCCGACCAGCACCGGCACAAAGGCCAGCAGTACGCGCCAGCGCCGAAACGCCAGCAGCAACAGCAGTAGAATCCCCACCGTGGCACCGCCGCCGACCCAGGTGATTTCGCGGGTGGCTTGCTGTTGCCCGCTGGCTGCGTAGAGCAAGCCGCTGGCGGCGAGCAGTTGCACATCGTCTTTTGCGACGAGCTCACGGCTGTGCTCAAGCAGCTCGGCAACCCGCATCGGCAGTTTCATGTCGAATGCATTGCCCAGGGTGCGGGCGCGCAGCAGCACCCAGCTTTTGCCATCGGCATCGGCTACCAGGGCGCCGCTGCCAATATCGAGTTGCACCGCGCCGCGTTGCGGCTGGCTGTTCTGGATGCGCCCGGTCAGGCCCAGCCAGTCGTCCTGGCTGGGCACCAGGCTGAACCCGGTGAAGGGATCAAACAGCGCCTGTACACGTTGCTGGATAAAGGCGTCGGGGTGCTCGACCAGTTGCGTGCGGTCGGCTGCAGACAGC
>JBILYW010000454.1:0-3774 GCA_044377555.1 Pseudomonas sp. | reverse complement strand
GTCACAGCATGACCCTATGTATCGCAATTGTCGTTAAGCTAGACTGGGTCCTACATTAATCGCCGTTTCCAGATTACGAGGTTTGCCATGGCTGACTACAAAGCGCCCCTGCGCGATATGCGCTTCGTCCTCAACGAGGTTTTCGAGGTCGCTACACTTTGGGCGCAATTGCCTGCGTTGGCAGAGACCGTAGATGCTGAAACGGTTGAAGCCATTCTCGAAGAAGCGGGCAAGGTCACCGCTAAAAGCATCGCGCCACTGAGCCGTAGTGGCGATGAAGAAGGTTGCCACTGGGACAATGGAGCGGTGACTACCCCGGCCGGTTTTGTCGATGCCTATCGCACCTATGCCGAAGGCGGCTGGGTTGGCGTAGGCGGCGATCCTGAGTTCGGCGGCATGGGCATGCCCAAGGCGGTGTCGGCCCAGGTCGAAGAAATGATCAACTCTTCCAGCCTGTCCTTCGGGCTGTACCCGATGCTGACTGCCGGGGCCTGCGTGTCGATCAACGCCCACGCCAGCGATGAATTGAAAACCACCTATTTGCCGAATATGTACTCGGGTGTGTGGGCAGGTTCCATGTGCCTGACCGAGCCCCATGCGGGCACCGACTTGGGGATTATTCGCACCAAGGCTGAGCCTCAAGGGGATGGTTCCTACAAAGTCACTGGCACCAAGATTTTCATTACTGGCGGCGAGCATGACCTGACGGAGAACATTATCCATCTGGTGCTGGCCAAGCTGCCGGATGCACCGGCCGGGCCTAAAGGTATCTCGCTGTTCCTGGTACCCAAGTTCATGGTTCACGCCGATGGCAGCCTGGGTGATCGCAACCCGGTGACCTGTGGCTCGATTGAACACAAAATGGGGATTCAGGCCTCGGCCACCTGCGTGATGAACTTCGACGAAGCGGTCGGCTACCTTGTGGGCGAACCCAACCGTGGCCTGGCGGCGATGTTCACCATGATGAACTACGAGCGTCTGGGTGTTGGCATCCAGGGCCTGGCTTCGGGAGAGCGTTCGTACCAGAACGCTGTGGAATATGCCCGCGACCGCCTGCAAGGGCGCGCAGCTACCGGCGCTCAGGCCAAAGATAAAGTGGCGGACCCGATTATCGTGCACGCGGACGTGCGTCGCATGCTGTTGACCATGAAGGCTTCGAACGAAGGTGGCCGTGCCTTTTCGACCTACGTGGCCAACCAGCTGGATATCGCCAAATTCAGTGAAGACCCGGCGGCGCGTGAGCGCGCCGATGGCCTGGTCGCCTTGCTGACCCCCGTGGCCAAAGCTTTCCTGACTGACTTGGGGCTAGAAACCACCGTGCATGGCCAGCAAGTATTTGGCGGCCATGGCTACATCCGGGAATGGGGTCAGGAGCAACTGGTACGGGATGTGCGCATTACCCAGATCTACGAGGGCACCAACGGTATCCAGGCGCTGGATCTGGTGGGGCGCAAGATCGTTGGTAACCAGGGGGTTTACTACCGCCAGTATGCAGACGAGATTCGTCAGTTTATTGCCTCGGCAAACCCGGATCTGAATGAGTTCACCCAGCCTTTGGCTGCGGCTTTGGACACACTCGACCAGTTGACGGCCTGGGTTCTGGACCGTTCGCAAAATAACCCGAACGAAATCGGCGCAGCCTCGGTCGAGTACCTTCAGGTTTTTGGTTACACAACGTATGCGTACATGTGGGCGCTGATGGCCAGGGCCGCGTTGGGCAAAGAGTCCGCTGAAGCGTTCTATGCCAGCAAGCTGGGCACTGCACGCTTCTATTTCGCGCGTTTGCTGCCTCGTATCCACTCCCTGAGCGCGTCGGTCAAGGCGGGCAGCGAGTCGCTTTACCTGCTGGATGAAGCACATTTTTAAACTGTTGAGTGCAATGTAAGCATTTGCTTACATTACATGCTGCCATTCTCCCATATCGTCAGATTGGATCCAGAGGTAATCTACTTCCAATGGACGTAGAGCAGGAAGCTCAAAGCAACAACAGGGACACGTAGGATTCTGCCAGGATGGCGGAGTGAAAAGGATGTCAGGGAAACAGTCTGCAAAACCCCGCTTAGGCGGGGTTTTCTTTTTTGTGCGTCAGAAATTTCTGTCCACGGTTTCAGCACATCCCTTGTGGGAGCGGGCTTGCTCGCGATTCAGACGCCGCGGTGTTTCAGTGTGCCAGCGGTGATGCAATCGCGAGCAAGCCCGGCCCCACATTTACATAGTGGCATCCTGTGGGTGCATCACATCCTCAAGCAGTGTGCGCAACAGCCCCAGCGTCGCTTGTTGCCGCTGTACATCGCGGCATACCAATCCCACCTTCAGCGGCACCCTCGGTTCACTCAGGGGTTTCCACAGCAGCGCCTTGTCGTCGTGTTCATGGCGCGAGCGCCCCGGTAACACGGTGGCCAGTTTGCTGTGGGGCAGGCTGTCGAGAATCCCGGCCATGGTGTTCAGCTCGGCCTGAACCTGTGGCCGCCGCCCCAGATTGGCCAGCTGGGTTTGCCAGATCTGGCGCACCTGAAACTCTTCCCCCAGCAGCAACATTGGCAGCTCTGCGGCTTGGCTCAGGGACACCTTCTTGAATTCGCGTAACGGATGCTCAGCCGGGATGACCAGTTGCAGTTCATCTTCGTACAGCATTATCCCGTGCAGCCCCGGTTGGCGCGGCGGCAGGTAGCTGATCCCGATGTCGAGTGAGCCATTGAGCAGGCGCCGTTCGATCTCGATACCCGTGAGTTCGTAAATCTGCACCACCAAATGAGGTTGTGCCTGACGCACCCGCTCCAGCATTTGCGGTACCAGACTGGTGTGCACGGTCTGCAGCACGCCGATGGCAATGGTGCGCAGGGCCTGGCCCTGGAAGTTGTGCAGGGCCTCTTTGGCTCGCTGCAGGCCATCGAGCAGTGGCAGCGCGTGGTTGTACAGGGTGTGCGCCGCGAGGGTAGGCAGCAGGCGTTTGCTGCTGCGCTCGAACAGGCTGACGTCGAGGTTGTGTTCGAGCTGGCGAATCTGCTGCGACAGGGCTGGCTGCGAGATGGAAAGACGCTCGGCAGCACGGCCCACATGGCCTTCTTCATAGACCGCGACGAAATAACGCAGTTGCTTGAAATCCATAAGTAATACTTATCGAAAATGCTTAAAAAACGAAATGGCTCAACGGGCCGCAGGCGCCTAGTCTACGCCCATTCCACAAGGCTCATCGAGCCTGAGATGCTGATGCGCAGCGGCGTTATACATAGGCAGGGCAATAAACCCATCGAGAGGTTTACCTTCTATATAAACAGCCGGCAGTTGCAAATCGAATCTGTTTATGGTCACAAGGTCCGCGTGCATGAACCTGTTTAACCTGCGTCGCCATTCCCCCAGCCTTGAAGAGATGGCTGCTCATTCTGCGCCGTCGATGTCTGGCAACCACCCGTCCCGTCAGTACCTGATGCCCTGTGTTGAGCGCGAAGCCCAAGTGTTTGTGCGCGGGCAGGGTTCGTGGATGTGGGACAGCGACAGCCGTGCGTACCTGGACTTTACCCAGGGCGCTGCCGCCAACAGCCTGGGCCACAGCCCGGCGGTGCTGGTCAAAGCGATGGCTGAGCAGGCGCAATCGCTGATGAATCCAGGCACAGGTTTTTTAAACCGTGGCATGTTGAACTTGGCGCAACGTTTGTGTGAAAGCACCGGCAGCGATCAGGTGCATTTGCTCAACACCGGCGCCGAGGCCAACGAAGGTGCGATCAAACTGGCGCGTAAATGGGGCCAGCTGCATCGCGGTGGCGCACACCGGAT
>JBILYW010000453.1:0-3777 GCA_044377555.1 Pseudomonas sp. | reverse complement strand
TCCGTTCGTCGGTCTGTTCGGTACCGTATGGGGCATCATGAACAGCTTTATCGGCATCGCCAAAACCCAAACCACCAACCTGGCCGTTGTTGCACCCGGTATTGCCGAGGCCCTGCTGGCGACGGCTTTGGGTCTGGTTGCAGCGATCCCGGCGGTCGTGATTTACAACGTTTTCGCCCGCTCTATCACTGGCTACAAGGCTCAAGTGGCAGACGCATCGGCTGAAGTGTTGCTGCTGGTAAGCCGTGACCTCGATCACTTGCCGCCCGAGCGTAGCTCGCAACCGCACATGGTGAAAGTGGGGTAATCGGCCATGGGCCTGCATTTAAAAGAAGGCGATGACGATCTCGCCGAGAACCATGAAATCAACGTCACCCCCTTTATTGACGTGATGCTGGTACTGCTGATCATCTTCATGGTGGCAGCACCGCTGGCCACTGTGGATATCAAGGTTGACCTGCCCGCTTCGAGCGCCAAACCGGCGCCTCGGCCTGAGAAACCCGTGTTCCTCAGCGTCAAGGCTGATCAGCGCCTGTACCTGGGCGAAGAACCGGTTACGGTTGAGGCTTTGGGCCCGACCCTGGATGCCAGGACCCACAACAACAAAGACACGACAATCTTCTTCCAGGCCGACAAGGGCGTGGACTACGGTGACCTGATGAGCGTGATGGATGCTTTGCGCGCAGCCGGTTACTTGAAGGTGGGTCTGGTCGGACTTGAGACGGCAGCCAAGAAATGACCATAGCGCGCCAAAAGATGACGCGTTACGCAACCAGCCTGGCCGTGGTATTGGGTGTCCATGCAGTGGCAGTGATTCTTGCCCTGCAATGGTCCACCCCCCGTGCGATCGAACTTCCGCCGCAAGCGATGATGGTTGATCTGGCACCACTGCCGGCACCGCCTCCTCCTGCGCCGCCTAAAGTGGTGACACCACCACAACCGCCGGCGCCAGTGGAAGAGTTGCCGATACCCAAGCTGGCCGAAGCGCCAAAGCCGAAGATTTCCGTACCTAAACCGGTCAAACCCAAGCAAAAGCCTCAACCGCCCAAGCCTGTGGAAAAACCGGAACCGGTCAAAGAGAAGCCTTCAGAAGAGAAACCCAGCGACGCAACGCCGACCAAGAACACCAGCGAGAAATCAGCTGCACCGGCCCCGGGGCCGTCGGCGCAACAACTGGCCGCCAAAGCCAGTTGGGAAGGTACTTTGCTGAGCCATCTGGGCAAGTACAAAAAGTACCCGCCTGCTGCGCAGTCTCGCGGCAAGGAAGGTCTGAACCGTCTGCGCTTCGTGGTGGATGCTGAAGGCAAGGTACTGTCCTACGAGTTGGTAGGGCGCTCCGGCAATGCTGATCTGGACCGGGCCACCCTGGAAATGATCCGCAGGGCACAGCCATTGCCCAAGCCACCGCCTGAAATGCTGACCAATGGCAGTATCGAGATCGTGGCACCCTTCGTTTATTCCATCGACAAACGTCGGCGATAACACCGCAAAGGGCACCTCAGGGTGCCCTTTGTGCATCTGCGAGCAAGATAAATCAGCCCCGCCATTGATTAGCGACTGTAGCTCTGAGGGTAATGTCTGATAACGTGCGTCTATCGATTGCAGCCGCTATGCTTGGCCCGCAACCACAGGGACGCCGCTATGACGCTTACAGAATTACGCTACATCGTTACCCTCGCCCAAGAGCAGCATTTCGGTCACGCCGCTGAGCGTTGCCACGTCAGCCAGCCAACCTTGTCGGTGGGCGTGAAAAAACTGGAAGACGAACTCGGTGTGCTGATTTTCGAGCGCAGCAAAAGCGCCGTGCGCGTGACCCCGGTGGGTGAAACCATCGTGGCCCAGGCCCAAAAGGTGCTGGAGCAGGCCCAAGGCATTCGCGAACTGGCCCAGGCTGGCAAGAACCAGCTGACCGCCCCGCTCAAAGTGGGCGCGATCTACACCGTAGGCCCGTACCTGTTCCCGCATCTGATCCCGCAATTGCACCGGGTTGCCCCGCAGATGCCGTTGTATATCGAAGAAAACTTCACCCACGTGCTGCGCGACAAACTGCGCAACGGCGAGCTGGACGCGATCATCATCGCCCTGCCGTTCCAGGAGGCGGACGTGCTGACCCTGCCGCTGTACGACGAGCCGTTCTACGTGCTGATGCCGAGCGAACACCCATGGACCCAAAAAGAAACCATCGACGCCGCTCTGCTCAACGACAAGAGCCTGCTGCTGCTGGGTGAAGGGCACTGCTTCCGCGATCAGGTGCTGGAAGCCTGCCCGACAGTGGCCAAAGGCAATGATGGCGCCATGCACACCACGGTTGAATCCAGCTCGCTGGAAACCATCCGTCACATGGTGGCGTCAGGTTTGGGTATCTCGATCCTGCCGTTGTCGGCGGTCGATAGCCATCACTACGCTCCCGGCATCCTGGCCGTGCGTCCGTTGACCCCGCCAGTGCCGTTTCGCACCGTGGCCATCGCCTGGCGAGCCAGCTTCCCGCGGCCCAAGGCGATTGAAATCCTCGCGGACTCGATCCGTCTGTGTTCGGTGGCCAAGCCGCCTGCTGCGAAGTAAGTAAGCCGATGACCGAGTTGTCGAATGTGTCGGTCACCGCGCTCAAGGGCGTGGGCGAGGCCATGGCTGAGAAATTGGCCAAAGTGGGACTGGAAAACATACAGGATGTGCTGTTCCATTTGCCATTGCGCTACCAGGACCGTACCCGCGTGGTGCCGATTGGCGCCCTGCGCCCCGGCCAGGATGCCGTGGTAGAAGGCCGGGTCATCGGTGCCGACGTGGTCATGGGCAAGCGCCGCAGCTTGCTGGTGCGCATCAACGATGGCACCGGGGGCTTGAGCCTGCGCTTCTACCACTTCAGTAATGCGCAAAAAGAAAGCCTCAAGCGCGGTACTGAAGTGCGTTGCTATGGTGAAGTCCGGCCCGGTTCCTCGGGGCTGGAGATCTACCACCCCGAATACCGCGCCATTACCGGCGATGAACCACCGCCTATCGACACCACGCTGACGCCGATTTACCCCACAACCGAAGGCCTGACCCAGCAGCGCTTGCGCCAGCTCAGCCTGCAGAGTCTGGACATGCTTGGCCCGCGCAGCTTGCCCGACTGGCTGCCGCGTGAACTGGCCAAGGATTACCAGCTGGCCCCGCTGGCCGAAGCCATCCGCTATCTGCACCAGCCACCCGCCGATGCCGATGTCGAAGAGCTCTCCTTGGGCCATCACTGGGCCCAACACCGTTTGGCCTTTGAAGAACTGCTGACACATCAGCTGTCCCAGCAACGTCTGCGCGAAAGCCTGCGTTCCCTGCGGGCGCCGGCTTTGCCCAAGGCGCAAAAGCTGCCTGTGCAGTTTCTCGCCAATCTGGGCTTCCCGCCGACGGGCGCCCAGACCCGCGTCGGCAACGAAATTGCCTACGATCTCAGTCAGCCCGAACCCATGCTGCGCCTGATTCAGGGCGACGTGGGCTCGGGCAAGACGGTCGTTGCGGCGATGGCCGCCTTGCAGGCGCTTGAGGCGGGTTATCAAGTGGCACTGATGGCACCCACGGAAATCCTCGCCGAGCAGCACTTCATCAACTTCAAGCGTTGGCTCGAGCCCCTGGGGCTAGAGGTTGCCTGGCTGGCTGGCAAGCTTAAAGGCAAGGCCCGAGTGACGGCGATGGAGCAGATTGCGAGCGGCGTACCCATGGTCGTGGGCACCCATGCCTTGTTTCAGGACCATGTGCAGTTCAAGAACCTGGCGCTGGTGATCATCGACGAACAGCACCGCTTCGGCG
>JBILYW010000041.1:0-11352 GCA_044377555.1 Pseudomonas sp. | reverse complement strand
TTCAACAGTTCGGTGAACCGCAGCGTCCCAATCGCCAGCGTCGACAGCGGCCTGTATTTCGACCGCAACACCAACTGGTTCGGCACCGACTACCGCCAGACTCTGGAACCGCGCGCGTTCTACCTCTACGTGCCCGAGCGCAATCAGGATGACATCCCGATTTTCGACACCAGCGAGAGCACTTTCAGCTACTCCTCGCTGTGGCGTGACAACCGCTTTACCGGTACTGACCGCGTCGGCGACGAGAACAAGCTGTCGCTGGGCCTGACCAGCCGCCTGATCGAAGACAACGGCTTTGAACGTCAACGTATCAGCGTGGGCCAGGCTTACTACTTCAAGGACCGCAAGGTTCAGTTGCCTGGTATTGACGCAGACCGTAAGGACGCGACCTCCAACGTATCGCCCTATGCACTGGAATACGCCTATCGCTTCAATCGCGACTGGCGCGCAACGGCTGACTACAACTGGGACCCGGAAACCCGCAGCCCGCGTTCAGGCAGTGCGATGATGCACTACCAGCCTGAAGACAACCCGAACAAGGTGGTCAACGTTGGGTATCGCTATCGCAACGACCAGGTACGCTACGACCAGTACACCGGCAAGTGGACCGTGGGCGGCGGCGATTACCTGTCTCCAGGGCAGCCGGGCTACATCAAGGATTACTACAAAATCCAGCAGCACGACTTCTCGGTTATCTGGCCGATCGTGCCGCAGTGGAACGCCATCAGCCGCTGGCAGTACGACTACAACCGCAACCGTACCCTGGAAGCCTTCGGTGGCTTTGAGTACGACAACTGCTGCTGGAAGCTTCGTCTGATCAGCCGTTATTGGGTATCCAACGACGAGTACACCCAAGAAGCCCCTCAAAACGAGAAGGGCGACCATGGTCTCTTCCTCCAAGTTGTGCTGAAAGGTCTCGGTGGCGTTGTTGGCACCAAAGTAGAGAGCTTCCTCGACAAAGGCATCCAAGGTTATCGTGAACGTGAAGATCAAGCTTTCTGAGTGTCTGCGCCCGCTAATGCTGGGCGCGTTGTTCCTGGGGACTGCAGCAAGCGCTGCGGTACAGCCCCTGGATAAAGTGGTGGCCATCGTCGACAACGACGTGATCATGCAGAGCCAACTGGACCAGCGTGTCCACGAAGTTCAGCAAACCATCGCCAAGCGTGGTCAGGGCGTACCGCCTGCCAGCGTTCTGGATCAGCAGGTGCTTGAGCGCCTGATCGTCGAAAACCTGCAACTGCAGATCGGCGAGCGCTCCGGCATCCGTATCACGGATGAAGAGCTGAACCAGGCCATTGGCACCATTGCCCAGCGCAACAACATGACCATCGAGCAGTTCCGTCAGGCCCTGGCCCACGACGGTCTGTCTTATGAAGATGCCCGCGAGCAGGTTCGTCGCGAGATGATCATCAGCCGCGTGCGTCAACGCCGCGTGGCTGAGCGCATTCAGGTCACGGATCAGGAAGTGAAGAACTTCCTGGCATCCGACCTGGGCAAAATGCAAATGTCCGAAGAATTCAATCTGGCCAATATCCTGATTCCAACGCCTGAAAGCGCGAATTCGGAAGCCATCCAGAACGCTGCCAAGCAAGCTGAAGAGGTCTACAACAAGCTCAAGCAAGGCGCGGACTTCGGGCAAATGGCTATCGCTCGCTCCGGCAGCGACACGGCACTGGAAGGCGGCGACATGGGCTGGCGTAAAGCTGCTCAACTGCCACCTCCTTTCGACCGCATGCTCAGCGAGATGCCTGTGGGTGACGTTACACCTCCGGTGCGCACGCCTGGTGGCTTCATCATTCTCAAACTCAACGCAAAACGCGGCGGCGGGTCGGTGGTGGTGGACGAAGTTCATGTTCGCCATATCCTGATCAAGCCAAGCGAAATTCGCAGCGAAGCGCAGACCAAAGAGCTGGCAGCCAAAATCTACGACCGCATCACGTCGGGCGAAGACTTCGCTACCCTGGCCAAAACCTACTCGGAAGACCCGGGTTCCGCCCTTAACGGCGGCGACCTGAACTGGGTTGACCCGAACTCTCTGGTACCCGAGTTCCGTGAAGCGATGGCCGATACCCCGCAAGGCGTACTGTCCAAGCCGTTCAAGACCCAATACGGCTGGCATGTCCTGGAAGTCCTTGGCCGTCGCGCCACTGACAGCACCACCCAGGCCCGCGAGCAGCAGGCAATGAACGCATTGCGTAACCGCAAGTACGATGAAGAGCTGCAAACCTGGTTGCGTCAGATCCGCGACGAAGCCTATGTTGAAATCAAACTTCCTGGCGCTAACTCGACAGAAAGCGCAGATCAGGCCACGCAGTGAAAACACAGCGTTTTGCACTGACACCCGGCGAACCGGCAGGTATAGGTCCAGACCTGTGCCTGTTGCTCGCTTCGCAACGCCAGCCGCACCCCCTGATTGCCATCACCAGCCGTGACCTGCTCCTTGAGCGGGCCACGCAGCTCGGTGTGGCTGTCAGCCTGCTGCCGGTCGGGCCGGGCAACTGGCCTGAACAACCGGCACCGGCGGGCAGTTTGTACGTGTGGGATACCTCCCTGAACGCCCCGGTCACCGCCGGCACACTGGATAAGGCCAATGCAGCATTCGTACTGCAGACCCTTACCCGTGCCGCGCAAGGCTGCCTGGATGGCGATTTCGCGGGCATGATCACCGCCCCGGTACACAAAGGGGTGATCAACGAAGCAGGCATCCCGTTTTCCGGACATACCGAATTCCTCGCTGACCTGACCCATACCGGGCAAGTGGTCATGATGCTTGCCACACGCGGACTGCGCGTGGCACTGGTCACCACTCACCTGCCACTGCGCCAGGTCGCCGACGCAATAACCCCCGAGCGACTGATGCGGGTTACCCGCATCCTGCACGCCGACCTGCAACAAAAATTCGGCATCGCCCAACCGCGAATCCTGGTGTGCGGGCTCAACCCCCATGCCGGTGAAGGCGGTCATTTGGGCCATGAAGAAATCGATATCATCGAACCAACCCTGGAGCTTCTGCGCAGCGAGGGCATGGACCTGCGTGGCCCGCTGCCTGCCGACACTCTGTTTACCCCCAAATATCTGGAACACTGCGACGCAGTGCTGGCGATGTACCACGACCAAGGCCTGCCCGTACTGAAGTACAAGGGGTTTGGTGCCGCAGTCAACATCACCCTGGGTTTACCGATTATCCGTACCTCTGTCGACCATGGCACCGCCCTGGATCTGGCAGGTAGTGGCAAGATCGATACCGGCAGCCTGCAAGTCGCCCTGGAAACCGCCTACCAGATGGCCGAGACCCGTATATGAACGAGCAATACCAACACACGGCGCGCAAGCGCTTTGGCCAAAACTTCCTGCACGATGCTGGCGTTATCGACCGCATCCTGCGCGCCATCCACGCCAAGGCTGACGATCGCCTGCTGGAAATCGGCCCGGGCCAGGGCGCCCTGACCGAAGGCATTCTTAACAGCGGTGGCCAGCTTGACGTCGTGGAACTCGACAAAGACCTGATCCCGATCCTCAACCGTCAATTCGCGGGGATGAGCAACTTCACCCTGCACCAAGGTGATGCGCTGAAGTTCGACTTCAAAAGCCTCAACGCGGCCCCCCGCACCCTGCGCGTCGTCGGTAACCTGCCGTACAACATCTCCACCCCGCTGATTTTTCACCTTCTGAAAAACGCAGACCTGATCCGCGACATGCACTTCATGCTGCAAAAAGAAGTGGTCCAGCGCATGGCCGCCGGGCCTGGCGGTGGCGACTGGGGGCGTCTGTCGATCATGGTTCAGTACCACTGCCGTGTCGAACACCTGTTCAACGTTGGTCCCGGTGCATTCAACCCACCGCCAAAAGTTGATTCAGCGATTGTCCGCCTGGTGCCGCACGAAGTGTTGCCCCACCCTGCCAAAGACCATCGCCTGCTTGAGCGCGTGGTTCGCGAAGCCTTCAACCAGCGTCGCAAAACCTTGCGCAACACCCTGAAAGCCTTGCTCAGCAACGATGAAATCGAAGCCGCCGGCGTCGATGGCAGCAAACGCCCGGAGCAACTCGACCTGGCCGCCTTTGTGCGCCTGGCCGACAAACTCGGCGAACAACCTGTCGTAGCGCCCGTTGCCGACTGATTGCTGAGAAAAAACGGGACCTGGGTCAGACACCACGTCTGGCCTAGTACCCGTGACTTGGCCTAGACTCAGGCATCAGTTTTATCCCGAACTGTGTCTTCGCTTTCACGTAAGGCCTCTCGCATGCACGATCCCCGCTATCTGGTCGACGTCAGCGTCGTCACGCGTTACCTGCCAGAACAATCACAGCCCGAACATCAGCGCTTCGCCTTTGCGTATACCATCACGGTGCGCAACAACGGCTCGGTCCCCGCGAAGCTGTTGTCCCGGCACTGGGTAATTACCGACGGCGATGGTCATGTTGAAGAAGTCCGTGGTGCCGGCGTTGTAGGGCTACAGCCCAAGATCGAACCCGGCAGCGAACACTCCTACAGCAGCGGCTCGGTCATCACCACCCAGGTCGGCACCATGCAAGGCAGCTACCTGATGCATGCTGACGACGGCCACGAGTTCAAAGCCACCATTGCGCCCTTCCGCCTTGCGGTGCCCGGAGCCCTGCACTGATGGCGGTGTACGCCGTTGGTGACCTGCAAGGCTGCCTGCAGCCACTCGAACGCCTGCTGGCACGTGTCGCGTTCGACCCCGCCAAAGACAAACTCTGGCTGGTGGGTGACCTGGTCAACCGTGGCCCGCAATCGCTGGAAACCCTGCGTTTTTTGTACCGCATGCGTGAATCACTGGTGTGCGTGCTGGGCAACCATGACCTGCACTTGCTGGCCGTGGGCCATAACATCGAACGCCTTAAAAAAGGCGACACGCTGCGCGAAATCCTCCAGGCCCCCGATTGCGATGAACTACTGGCCTGGTTACGCCAGCAGTCGCTGCTGCACTATGATGCCGAGCGCAACATCGCACTGGTGCATGCCGGAATACCACCGCAGTGGACACTGAAAAAAGCCCTCAAATGCGCCAGCGAAGTTGAACAGGCCCTGCGCGATGACAACCTCATCGGGCCTTATCTCGACGGCATGTACGGCAACGACCCTGCCAAGTGGGACAATGACCTCACTGGCGTCACCCGCTTGCGGGTTATTACCAACTATTTCACCCGTATGCGTTTTTGTACCCGAGAAGGCAAACTCGACCTCAAAAGCAAAGAGGGTGTCGGTAGCGCACCACCCGGCTACGCGCCGTGGTTCAGTTACAAAGAACGCAAAACCCAAGGCCTCAAGATCATCTTTGGGCATTGGGCGGCGCTGGAAGGCAACTGCAAGGAGCCAGGCATCTTCGCGCTCGATACCGGCTGCGTTTGGGGCGGGGCCATGACCCTGCTCAATGTCGACACCGGCCAGCGCCTGAGCTGCGACTGTGACGAACCAGGCTTTGCGGCCCCCTCCGTAGCCCCGCAAACCGACTCACCTTCCCACCCCTTGGGCGCCTGCTAACCGCGCCCGCTGTCAGGCCACAGGAATATCCAATGACCGAATTCAAACGTATCCCGCCCGAACAGGCCCAGGCCTTGCGCGAAAAAGGCGCCGTCGTGGTTGATGTGCGCGACCCGCAGGCCTTCGCTGCCAGCCACATCAGCGGGGCGAAGCATCTGGACAACCACTCGCTGCATGATTTCATCACCAATGCCGACCTTGACGCGCCCCTGATCGTTGCCTGCTACCACGGCAACTCCAGCCAAAGCGCTGCGGCGTACCTGGTAAGCCAGGGTTTTAGCGAGGTCTACAGCCTCGATGGCGGCTTCGAGCTATGGCGTGCGACTTATCCGGACGAAACGGCCCAGAGCACTGCCGAATAATTTTTTTATCAGCGCCCAGCCCGCGTGATCATTGGGCTGGCGCCCTACCTGACCAACGGTCAGGGGTAACAAATCACGCATCTCGCCTTGACCTCCCTGATTACCAACTATCCTTTACCTCAGGCCATCCAAATCTGGGGAGAGCCGGTACACCGGCGAATGGATCATCGGTAGTAACTTCAAGGGCTTAGCCACCTTGATGGTGTCCTGGGGGGTACACAGCAGCTGAAATGCTGCTGCATGCCAGCACTCGAACTGACCGATCTATCGCCGACTCCACGTATCGAGCGAGGTGACGTCATGAGTATTTTTAGCCACTTCCAACAACGCTTTGAGTCCACACGCCAGGAAGAGCTCACGCTTCAGGAATATCTTGAACTGTGCAAGCAAGACAAAAGCACGTATGCCTCTGCTGCTGAAAGGCTGTTGCTGGCCATTGGTGAACCGGAACTGCTGGACACCTCTAACGACTCACGACTGTCACGAATTTTCTCCAACAAAGTGATTCGTCGTTATCCGGCCTTTGAAGACTTCCACGGAATGGAAGAATGCATCGACCAGATCGTCTCCTACTTCCGCCATGCCGCACAGGGCCTGGAAGAGAAGAAGCAAATCCTCTACCTTCTCGGCCCGGTCGGTGGCGGCAAGTCATCGCTTGCCGAAAAACTGAAGCAACTGATCGAGAAAGTGCCCTTCTATGCGATCAAGGGTTCTCCTGTTTTCGAGTCACCTCTGGGGCTGTTCAACGCCACCGAAGATGGCGCGATCCTGGAAGAAGACTTCGGCATTCCTAAACGCTATCTGAGCACCATCATGTCGCCATGGGCTACCAAGCGACTGGCCGAATTCGGTGGCGACATCAGCCAGTTCCGCGTGGTCAAGCTCTACCCCTCTATCCTCAATCAGATCGCAGTGGCCAAGACTGAGCCGGGGGATGAGAACAACCAGGATATTTCGGCACTGGTGGGCAAGGTCGATATCCGAAAACTTGAAGAATTCCCGCAGAACGACGCCGACGCCTACAGCTACTCCGGTGCGCTGTGCCGGTCCAACCAGGGCCTGATGGAATTCGTGGAGATGTTCAAGGCGCCGATCAAGGTGCTGCACCCACTGCTGACCGCCACTCAAGAGGGCAACTACAACAGTACCGAAGGCCTGGGCGCGATTCCGTTCACGGGCATCCTGCTGGCCCACTCCAACGAATCGGAGTGGCACACCTTCCGTAACAACAAGAACAACGAAGCGTTTATCGACCGGATCTACATCGTCAAAGTACCGTACTGCCTGCGGGTCAGCGACGAAGTGAAGATCTACGACAAACTGCTGTTCAACAGTTCGCTGGCCAAGGCCCATTGCGCACCCGACACCCTGAAAATGCTGGCCCAGTTCACCGTGCTCTCACGCCTCAAAGAACCGGAAAACTCCAACATTTACTCCAAAATGCGGGTCTACGACGGCGAGAACCTCAAGGACACCGATCCGAAGGCCAAATCCATTCAGGAATACCGCGATAACGCTGGCGTCGACGAAGGCATGAACGGCCTTTCGACCCGCTTCGCATTCAAGATTCTGTCCAAGGTGTTCAACTTCGACCCGCATGAAATTGCCGCCAACCCGGTTCACTTGCTCTATGTGCTCGAACAGCAGATCGAACAGGAACAGTTCCAGGCCGAGACTCGCGAGCGCTACCTGCGATTCCTCAAAGAGTACCTGGCACCGCGCTATATCGAGTTTATCGGCAAGGAAATCCAGACCGCTTACCTGGAGTCCTACAGCGAGTACGGACAAAACATCTTCGACCGCTACGTGCTCTACGCCGACTTCTGGATTCAGGATCAGGAGTATCGCGACCCGGAAACCGGCGAAATTCTCAACCGCGTGGCCCTCAACGAGGAACTGGAGAAGATCGAAAAACCGGCAGGCATCAGCAACCCGAAAGATTTCCGCAACGAAATCGTCAACTTCGTGCTGCGCGCCCGGGCCAACAACAACGGCAAAAACCCGACCTGGCTCAGCTACGAGAAGCTGCGTGTGGTGATCGAGAAGAAAATGTTCTCCAACACCGAAGATCTGCTGCCGGTTATCAGCTTCAACGCCAAGGCGAGCAAAGAAGACCAGCAGAAGCACAACGACTTTGTTACTCGAATGGTCGAACGTGGCTACACCGACAAACAAGTACGCCTGCTCTCCGAGTGGTACCTGCGGGTCCGCAAATCGCAGTGAGGTAGCTGTAAGCCTCAAGCCTCAAGCTGCAAGGCAAAGCATGCCCAATTGCTTCGACTTGCAGCTTGCAGCTCACAACTTGAAGCTGCCCGGAGGGCCTAATGAGCTATGTGATCGACCGACGTCTCAATGGCAAGAACAAGAGCACGGTAAACCGTCAGCGTTTTCTGCGGCGTTACCGTGACCACATCAAAAAGGCCGTAGAAGAGGCCGTGGGCCGCCGCTCCATTACGGATATGGAGCATGGCGAGCAAATCAGCATCCCTGGCCGCGATATCGATGAGCCGGTGTTGCATCATGGGCGCGGCGGCAAGCAGACAGTGGTTCACCCCGGCAACAAGGAATTCACAAGCGGCGAACATATCCCCCGCCCGCAAGGCGGAGCGGGAGGCGGTGGCGGGCCCGGCAAGGCAGGTAACTCCGGCGAAGGCATGGATGAGTTCGTCTTCCAGATAACCCAGGAAGAGTTCCTCGAATTCATGTTCGAAGACCTCGAACTGCCCAACCTGGTCAAACGTAACCTCACCGGCACCGACACCTTTAAAACCGTGCGCGCCGGTATCAGCAACGAGGGCAACCCGTCCCGCATCAACATCATTCGCACCCTGCGCTCAGCCCACGCACGTCGTATTGCCCTGTCCGGCAGCAGCCGGGCAAAGCTCCGGGAAGCCAAAGCCGAACTGGAGCGGCTTAAACGCGAAGAGCCGGACAACTTCGGCGATATCAAAGCCATCGAGGCCGAAATCGAAAAACTCAGCGCACGTATTCACCGCGTGCCGTTCCTCGACACCTTTGATCTCAAATACAACCTGCTGGTCAAACAGCCCAACCCCAGTTCTAAGGCCGTGATGTTCTGCCTGATGGACGTTTCTGGCTCCATCACCCCAGCCACGAAGGACATTGCCAAACGCTTTTTCATCTTGCTGTACCTGTTCCTGAAGCGGAACTACGACAAGATTGACGTAGTTTTCATTCGCCATCACACCAGCGCCCGCGAGGTCGATGAAGAAGAGTTTTTCTATTCCAGAGAAACCGGCGGCACCATTGTTTCCAGCGCACTAAAACTGATGCAGGAGATCATGGCCGAGCGCTACCCCACCAACGAGTGGAATATCTACGCCGCGCAAGCCTCTGACGGGGATAACTGGAACGACGACTCACCCATTTGCCGCGACATTCTGATCAACCAGATCATGCCATTCGTGCAGTACTTCACTTATGTTGAAATTACCCCACGAGAACATCAGGCCCTCTGGTACGAATACGAACGCATCAGCGAGGCATTTCCCGACACCTTCGCACAGCAGCAACTGGTCTCGGCCGGCGATATTTATCCGGTCTTCCGTGAACTCTTCCAGCGCAGGTTAGTGACATGACCGCCAAAGAGAATAAACGCCACCCCATCTCCACTGGCTCAGAGTGGACCTTTGACCTTATCCAGGCTTACGACCGCGAAATCGGCCGCCTGGCGGCACGCTACGCGCTCGACACTTATCCCAATCAGATCGAGGTCATCACCGCAGAGCAAATGATGGACGCCTACGCCTCCGTAGGCATGCCACTGGGTTATCACCACTGGTCCTATGGCAAGCACTTCTTAAGCACCGAGAAATCCTACAGTCGTGGTCAGATGGGGCTGGCATACGAAATCGTCATCAACTCTGACCCGTGCATTGCTTATCTGATGGAAGAAAACACCATCTGCATGCAAGCACTGGTGGTGGCCCATGCCTGCTATGGCCATAACAGTTTCTTCAAGGGCAACTACCTGTTTCGCACCTGGACCGACGCCAGTTCGATCATCGACTACCTGGTGTTTGCCAAGCAGTACATCATGCAGTGTGAAGAGCGCCACGGTATCGACGCCGTTGAAGACCTGCTCGACTCGTGCCATGCCCTGATGAACTACGGTGTAGACCGTTACAAACGGCCCGATCCGATTTCAGCCGAAGAGGAACGCCGCCGGCAAAAAGAGCGCGAGGAGCACCTGCAGAAACAGATCAACGATCTGTGGCGCACCATCCCCAAGAACGCAGACAAACTCAGCGAAAAGGACAACGCACGCTTCCCCGATGAGCCTCAGGAAAACATCCTGTATTTCATAGAAAAACATGCGCCGCTACTGGAGCCCTGGCAGCGCGAAATCGTACGCATCGTGCGCAAGATAGCGCAGTACTTTTACCCACAACGGCAAACACAAGTGATGAACGAGGGGTGGGCCACGTTCTGGCACTACACCCTGATGAACGACCTCTACGACGAAGGCCTGGTGACCGAGGGCTTTATGATGGAGTTCCTCATCTCCCACACCAGCGTGGTATTCCAGCCAGGCTTTGACAGCCCTTACTACAGCGGGATCAACCCCTACGCACTGGGGTTTGCGATGTATTGCGATATCCGGCGCATCTGCGAGCACCCTACCGATGAAGATCGCTACTGGTTCCCGGACCTGGCTGGCAGCGACTGGCTATCGAGCATCAAGTTCGCCATGAGCAGCTTCAAGGACGAGAGTTTTATTCTGCAATATCTGTCCCCCAAGGTGATCCGCGACCTGAAACTGTTCAGCATCATGGACGACGATCAAAAAGACGACTTGCTGGTACCCGCCATTCACGACGAAAACGGCTACCGCATCATTCGTGAAACCCTGGCAGCACAGTACAACCTGGGCAATCGTGAACCCAACGTTCAAATCTGGAGCATCGACCGCCGTGGCGACCGCTCGCTCACCCTGCGCCACCAGCAACATGACCGCAAACCGTTGGGAGACTCAACCGATGAAGTCCTCAAGCACCTGCACCGCTTGTGGGGGTTCGACATCCATCTAGAAACATTACAGGGCGACCAGATAGTAAAAGTCCATCACGTGCCACCAAAAGGTGATCACGGCGATACTGACCGCGGACGTCTGGACATGAATGCCATTCACCTGTAGCACACGCAGCCTCCGTTAACGCGACACAAGCGTTATCCTGTCGCGCTAACGGAGGTTTTTTATGCAGATATATAAAGTTGGCGGTGCTGTACGTGATCGCCTGCTGGGCAAGCCTGTAACCGACATTGACTGGGTGGTTGTCGGCGCAACGGCCGAACAAATGCAGGAAAAGGGATTCCGCCCCGTAGGCTCGGACTTCCCGGTATTTCTTCACCCAAAAACCGGTGACGAATATGCGCTGGCACGGACCGAGCGCAAAAGCGGCCATGGTTATGGCGGATTTATTTTTCATGCCAGCCCTGATGTCACTCTCGAAGAAGACCTGATCC
>JBILYW010000040.1:0-11430 GCA_044377555.1 Pseudomonas sp. | reverse complement strand
GCGGCAACCGCTGAGACAGCTCATCCATCAATTTTTGCTCGCGCTTGTCTTCCATCTGGCGGGCTTCGTCGGCGTAACGCTGAACCAGCTTGCGCAGCCCCTCGACGCGGGCATAGGCCGCCTGCCACGTCTCGCGGGCCTTGTTGAGGTTGTTCTCGTGCCATACCAGGCTTTGGCGCTGCTGGCCGACGGCCGTTTCCAGCTGGCCAAGGAAGTATTGATAGTTGCGCAGCCATTGGCCCGACACGCCCTGGCTGCCGCGATCAACCCACTGCGCCTGGTACTCGCCACGGAAGTTTTCCAGGTCCCCCAGCTTGCTGTTGGCCAGGTTGACCTGCCCTTGAAAGTGCCCCAATCGCTGGGCCGCCGCCTTCTCGGTCTTTTCGGCCATATCGACCACTGGCGCCAGGCGCACTGCCCTTGAATCACCGGCCATCGTCGATTAACCACCCTCTGCCGGGGCGAAGATGCTGCCCAGATGCCCGCCGCTCTCGGCCAGGCTGATGTTGTCGTTCAGGCCCTGGCGCAGGTACGCCTGCATGGCCGGTTGCAGGGCAATGGCGGTGTCGGTTTCGCGGTCGCCGCCCGATACGTAGGCGCCCACACTGATCAGGTCCCGCGCTTGCTGGAAGCGCGACCACAGCTGCTTGAATTGCTGCGCCCGGCGCATGTGCTCTTCCGTCACCACCGACGGCATCACCCGGCTGATGGACGCTTCGATGTCGATGGCCGGGTAATGCCCCTCTTCGGCCAGACGCCGGGACAGCACAATATGGCCGTCGAGCACGCCCCGCGCCGAGTCGGCAATCGGGTCCTGCTGGTCATCGCCTTCGGACAACACGGTGTAGAAGGCGGTAATCGAACCGCCACCGGCTTCGGCATTACCGGCGCGCTCTACCAGCTTGGGCAGTTTGGCGAACACTGAAGGCGGATAACCCTTGGTCGCAGGCGGCTCGCCAATGGCCAGGGCGATTTCCCGCTGGGCCTGGGCGAATCGCGTCAGCGAATCCATCAGCAACAGGACATTCTTGCCCTTGTCGCGAAAGTATTCGGCAATCCGCGTGCAGTACATGGCCGCCCGCAAACGCATGAGCGGCGCGTCATCCGCAGGTGATGCCACCACCACCGAACGCTTGAGGCCTTCGGTGCCGAGGATATGCTCGATGAATTCCTTTACCTCGCGCCCCCGCTCGCCGATCAGGCCCACCACGATGATGTCGGCTTCGGTGAAGCGGGTCATCATGCCCAGCAGCACACTCTTGCCCACGCCGGTACCGGCAAACAGCCCCAGACGCTGACCGCGCCCCACCGTCAACAAGCCGTTGATGCTGCGGATGCCCACGTCCAGCGGCACGCTGATGGGGTCGCGCTTGAGCGGGTTGATGGTGGGGCCGTCCATCGGCACCCAGTCTTCGGCCTTCATCGGCCCCTTGCCGTCCAGCGCGCGCCCGGCGCCATCCAGTACCCGCCCGAGCATGCTCATGCCCATGGGCAAGCGGCCGTTATCGGCCAGGGGCACCACGCGGGCGCCCGGCGCGATCCCGGCGACGCTGCCCACGGGCATCAGGAAGATTTTGCCACCCGAGAACCCCATCACCTCGGCTTCGACTTCCACCGGGTGAAAGCTGTCGTCGTTGATCACCAGGCAGCGGCTGCCCATGGCGGCGCGCAGGCCTTCAGCCTCAAGGGTCAGGCCGACCATACGCAGCAGGCGGCCTTCGACCACCGGCTGCGCCGGCAACGACACGGCCGGAGCATAGCTGCCCAGGCGCCTGGCAAAGCTGGTGCGTTTAAGGTGCATCGAGGTCGATATCGATGTCAGGCGCCGCCGGATGCAGCGCCTGTTCGTGCAACTGGTCAAACAGTTGGCTCATGGCCAGTTTGATCCTGGTTTCGATGCTGGCATCGATGCGACTGTGTTCGGTTTCGATGCGGCAACCGCCGGGCTGCAGGCTGTCGTCTTCAAGAATCCGCCAGTGCTCGTCATGGCGTTCGCGCAGGGCTTTGATCTGGTCGAAATCCTGCGGATTGATAAACAGCCGAATGTTCTCGGCGCCCATCGGCAACAGTTTCAGGCCTTCACGCAGCACTTTTTCGATCTGTGTGGAGTCGGTTTTCAATTCGCGCTGTATCACTTGCCGGGTCATGTGTTCGACCAGGCCGACCATGGCTTTTTCCAGCTGCTGGTCCTGTTCGGCCAGCGGTGCCAGCAGGCTGCTCATCAAACGCTCAAGGCTGGCAACCTTGGCGTTCAAGGCCACTTCAGCTTCCTGGCGGACTTTGAGCTGGGTGCTGTGAAAACCTTCTTTTTCACCCGTCGCAAAGCCTTCGTTCCAGGCCTCCTGACGAATGCTTTCGAGCTCTTCCAGGGTCAGTGGCTGGACTTCGTCCAGCGGCACCTCTTGCATCTCGACCGGCGGTTCTTCGACCGGTTCGGGTTCAGGCTCTTCGGGCTCGCGCCACGGGTCAAAGCTGGGCAGCCCCCATACATCGAAAGCGCCCACATCCTTGGCACGGATCACATCACCGGGGGACTCGCCGCTGCTCACTTAGATCATCTCTTCGCCGCCCTTCCCGCCGAGAACAATTTCTCCGGCTTCGGCCATACGGCGGGCGATGGTGAGGATTTCCTTCTGCGCAGTTTCAACATCGCTGACGCGTACCGGCCCTTTGGCTTCCAGATCGTCGCGCAGCAGTTCGGCGGCACGCTTGGACATGTTCTTGAAGATCTTTTCCTGGACGTTTTCGTCGGAGCCCTTGAGCGCCAGCACCAGCACGTCCGAAGACACTTCGCGCAGCAGCGCCTGAATGCCGCGGTCATCGACATCGGCCAGGTTGTTGAACACGAACATCAGGTCTTCGATCTGGCCGGACAGGTCTTCGTCGATATCGCGGATCGAGTCCATCAACTGAGACTCCATCGAACTGTCGAGGAAGTTCATGATGTCGGCCGCGCGCTTGACGCCGCCCAGGGAGGTGCGCGCCGCGTTGGAGTTGCCCGAGAACTGTTTTTCGAGGATCTGGTTCAGCTCTTTGAGCGCCGCCGGCTGCACGGTATTGAGCGACGAGACCCGCAGGATGATGTCCAGACGCGCCTTCTGGTCGAAGTGGCCGAGCACTTCGCCGGCCTGGTCCGGGTCCAGATAGGCAACCACAATGGCCTGGATTTGCGGATGCTCAAAGCGGATCACGTCGGCCACGGCCCGCGGTTCCATCCACTTAAGGCTGTCGAGGCCGCTGGTGTTGCCGCCCAGCAGAATGCGGTCGATCAGGCCGTTGGCCTTGTCTTCGCCCAGGGCCGAGGTGAGCATTTTGCGGATGTAGCTGTCCGAGCCCACGCCCAGGCTGGTCTGGTCGCCGACGATCTCGACGAACTCGCTCATCACCTGCTCGACCTGCTCGCGGTGCACGTTGCGCATTTGCGCCATGGCCACGCCCACCCGCTGCACTTCCTTGGGCCCCATGTGCCGCAGCACCTGGGCCGCATCGGTTTCGCCGAGCGACAGCAGCAGGATCGCGGCCTTGTCGACGCGGCTGAGTTTGGCGTTAACGGCAGCTCGGTTGTCACTCATCGGCATTGATCCACTCTTTTACTACCTGGGCCACACGGCCCGGATCTTCTGCAACCAGACTCTTGATGGCATTCAACTGAGCGTCATAACCCTCGCTCGGGCTAGGCAGCAGAATGCTTTGCGGACCACCGAGGCTGACGCGGTCGTTGGCCAGTTCGCCATCCATGCCGCCCATGCCGTTCAACTCGGCATCGCTGCCAATCCCGGCCACCTGCTTGCCGCGCCCGGTACCGGTGATGTTGTTGAGCACCGGGCGCAACACGCCAAACACCAGCACCAGGATAAACAGCACGCCCAGCACTTGCTTGAGCACATCCCAGAACCAGGGTTGAGAGTAGAACGGGATGTCGGCGATGACTTCTGCACGCTCGGTGGAGAACGGCACGTTGATCACGCTGACGCTGTCGCCACGGCTGGCATCAAAGCCCACGGCGTCCTGCACCAGACGGGTGAAGCGCGCCAGTTGATCCGTGGTCCACGGCACCTGGGTGATCTCGCCGCTGGCCGGGTTGACGTTGACTTTGTCGTCGATCACCACTGCCACCGACAGGCGATTGACCCGGCCCTGCTGCTGCTTGGTGTGGCTGATGGAGCGGTCCAGCTCGAAGTTGCGGGTCGACTGCGAGCGTTTGTCCGTCGGGTACGGCGCCAGCATCGGCTGACCGGTACCCGGGTCCATGATTTGCTGGCCGTTGGCATCGAGCAAAGGCTGACCCGGCTGGATGGTGCCGGCGGCGGCAGCCTGCCCGGCTTGCTGGGGCGCGGACGCCGGGCTCGGCGGCTGGTTGCTCAATGCACCGGGCACGCCTTGGGGGCCGCTGCTGGCCGTGCGCTGTTCGTTGGTCGATTGTTCGCTGCGCAGGGCCGGTTGATCGGGGTTGAACTGCTCGGAGGTAGACTCCACCGCGCTGAAATCCACATCGGCCGACACTTCTGCCTTGTAGCGGTCATTGCCCAGCACCGGTTGCAGAATGTTGTGCACGCGCTGGGTCAGCATGCTTTCCATGCGCCGGCTGTAATCGAATTGCTTGCCGGCCATGGTCAGTTCAGAGTTTTGCGCCTGATCCGAGAGCAGGTTGCCCTTTTGGTCGACGATGGTGATCTGCGACTTGTTCAGCTCCGGCACGCTGGTGGCAACCAGATTGATGATCGCCAGCACCTGGCCCGGCTCCAGCGAGCGGCCGCCGTACAGCTCAACCAATACCGAAGCACTGGGCTTGCGCTCATCGCGCACGAACACCGAGCTTTTGGGGATTGCCAGGTGCACCCGCGCACCCTTGACGTTGCTCAGGCTGGAGATGGTGCGGGCCAGCTCACCTTCCAGGCCACGGCGATAGCGCGTGGCCTCCATGAACTGGCTGGTGCCCAGGCCCTGGTCTTTATCGAGAATTTCGAAACCGATATTGCTGTCGGTGGGGGTGACGCCTGCGGCGGCGAGTTTGAGGCGCGCGCGGGACACGTCATCGGCCTTGACCAGCAAGGCGCCCGAGTTGGGCTCAACGCTGTAGGCAATGTCTGCAGCGGCCAGGGTTTCCATGACCTGCTTGGCATCCATACCGGCCAGGCTGCCGTACAACGGCCTGTAATCGGGCTGCTGGGACCACAACACCACGGCAAAACCGATCGCCACGCTCGCCGCCAGACCGACCATAAGGCCGACCTGACGCAACATGGTCATATCGGCCAGGTTATCCAGAAAAGACAGGCCAAACAGCGGTTTGCCGCCGCCTGAGCCTGCTTGGGCCGGAACGTTATCCGGGAGTGCATCTGCCATGACTTGATATCGTCCTTAAACCGGCATCTGCATGATGTCCTGGTACGCCTGAACCAACTTGTTACGCACTTGGGTCAACGCCTGAAAAGAGACACTGGCCTTCTGCGAAGCAATCATCACATCTGTCAGATCGACACCGCTCTTGCCGATCTCGAACGCGTTCGACAGCTGGCTCGATGCCTGCTGCGTCTCGCTGACCTTGTTGATCGCGTTGCCGAGCATGTCGGAGAAGCTGCTGGCACCCGCTTCAGGAACGGCCTGCACAGCCGATTTCGGTTGCGCCATGGCGTCCATTTGCATGGCCCGCATGTCCAACATCAATCGATTAAATTCAATACCTTGGCTCATGGACTACTGCCTCCGACGACCCGCATTTTTTTGACACTTTCACAGCGCATACAGTGGTGTAGCAACAAGGGTGCCAGCTCTTTGTCGTTTTATAACAATTAACGTTACAAAACGTCGCAGACAAGGATCACACCTAACCTGTGGGAGCGGGCTTGCCCGCGATGGCATCACCGCGCAACGTCTGATACACCGCGTCGATCAAATCGCGAGCAAGCCCGCTCCCACGCTGGTTTAGTGGCGCTCTCAGGTTGCGGCAAACAAATAAGCCTCGACATCCATCCCCGCATCGCGCATTTGCGCCAACTTGTAGCGCAGGGTGCGCGGGCTGATGCCCAGGCGCTCGGAGGCTTCCTTGCGCCGGCCACGCTCGGCACGCAAGGTGTCGATGATCATCTGGAACTCGCGCCGGCGCAGATCATCGCCCAACCCCCCCGTCGACTCCGCCACTTCAGCCACCAACGGCTCAATTCGCGCCAAAGGCGGCAACGGTGCGCAGGCCACGGGCCCGGCCAGGCAAAAATCTGCCGCTTCGATCATCCCGTGCTGATGCAAAATCAACGCCCGCTGAATCGCGTTATCCAGCTCGCGCACATTACCCGGCCACGGATACGCACTCAGGCACGCCTTGGCGGCCACCGAGAACCCCACCGCCGCGTGCTTCATCTTGCCGATGTGCTTGGCCAGCAACCGCTCGGCCAGCGGCAGAATGTCGGCGGTGCGCTCGCGCAACGGGCGCCAGGCCAGCGGAAACACTGAAAGGCGGTAGTACAGATCTTCGCGGAAGCGCCCCGCCGCCACTTCGCCCGCCAGGTCGCGGTTGGTGGTGGCGACCACGCGAATATCCAGCACGATCGGTTTGCGCCCGCCCACCCGCTCCACTTCCCGCTCTTGCAGCACGCGCAGCAATTTGGCCTGCAGGCCCAGGGGCATTTCGGAAATTTCATCGAGCAGCAAGGTTCCGCCATCGGCCTGCTCGAACTTGCCGGCCTGGGCCGCGATGGCGCCGGTGAACGAACCTTTTTCATGGCCGAACAACGTGGCTTCGAGCATGTTGTCGGGGATGGCCGCGCAGTTGATCGCCACAAACGGGTGATCTACCCGCTTGGAATGCTGGTGGATATAGCGCGCCAGCACCTCTTTACCGGTGCCCGATTCGCCCGAGATCAACACCGTCGCATCACTGCGGGCCACCCGCGCCGCCAGCTCCAGCAACTGCGCACTGGCCGGCTCAACCGCCACCGGGCCTTGCATGTCTGCCGCCCCAAGACTGCCCAGAGCATGACGGGCCACCAGATCGAGCAAGGCCTTGGGCTCAAACGGCTTGACCAGATAATCCACCGCCCCCTGACGCATGGCATCCACCGCACGCTCCACGGCGCCGTGGGCGGTCATGAGCAACACCGGTAATTGAGGCTGGCAGGTGCGCAGCCGGGCGAGCAGTTGATGGCCATCCATGCCCGGCATGTTTACATCACTGATCACCAGGCTGAACGATTCCACCAACACCGCCGCCAGGGCTTCTTCCCCCGAACTGACCGCCCGAAAACCGTGACCTGCCAGCAACAAGGTATCGGCCAGGGCTTCGCGCAATGCGTGATCGTCTTCCACCAGCAGCACGTTAATTCGCATCACCATCAGTTTGCCTCCGCCACACCGGGAATCAGCGGCAAACTGAGCAAGGCGCAGGTGCCACGCCCCAGCCGCGAACGTAACTGCAACTGGCCCTGATGGGCCCGCACCACTGCATTGACCACCGCCAGCCCCAGACCGGTGCCGGTGGCCTTGGTGGTGAAAAACGGCTCACCCAGACGCGACAGCACTCGGGGCTCGATACCGCCGCCGCTGTCACTCACGCACAGCCGCAGGTTGTTGTCGCGACGGTATAGATGAACTTTGAGCCGGACCTGGGGCGCACCGGTTTGCAGGGCGTTTTCGATCAGATTGAGCAACGCGCCGACCAGAGTGTCGCGGTTGCACAGCAACTGGCCGGTATAAGCGTCGCACTGCCAGCGGATTGGCACGCCCTGAACATGGGTCTGGGCCGCGGCCTGCAGGGTTTGCATCAAGACTTTTGGGGTCACCCGGTCCGTCAATGGCAGCTCGCCCCGGGCAAACACCAACATGTCGCGCACCTGATGCTCCAGTTCGTGCAAGCGCTCTTTCAGGCGCCCGGCAAAACGCTGCTGGGTTTCCACCGGCAGCACCTGCTCGGTCAAATGACTGGCGTAAATCAGGGCCGCCGAGAGCGGCGTACGAATCTGGTGAGCCAGGGAGGCGACCATGCGCCCCAATGACGACAAGCGTTCATGGCGGGCCAGTTGATCCTGCAGGCGCCGGGTTTCTGTCAGGTCGTTGAGCAGCACCAGCTGGCCGGGCTCCGCATCCAGCGAACGGGTCGCAATCGACAGGCGTCGCCCGTCCTTCAGGGACACTTCGTGACCATCGTCTTCGCGGGGGGCAAAACTGCGGGCAATCACATGGCGCCACAGTTCGCCTACCAGGGGCAGGCCCAGTAACTCGCAGGCGGCAGGGTTGGCTTCGTGCACCCGGCCGCGATCATCAATCACGATGACCCCGCCCGGCAGCAGGTCCAGGAGGTTTTGCAGCCGATTGGCCAGCCGTTCTTTTTCTGCCAGTTCCGCCATGCGTTGCGCACTGACCACTGCCAGTTCACCTTTGAGCTCAGAGACACGAGCTTCAAGCAGACTGTAGGGATCGGAGGCCGAGGACAACTGGACGGCGGCTTGGGACATGGCGGGTACTCGCTTGGCTGACCGTCATAAAACGGTTCGTTAGACCAAGAGGTGCAATACCCGTGCCTGAATAGAAAACGCGGACCCGCTGCTGTGGGAGCGGGCTTGCTCGCGATGCGGATGGCGTGGTCTTACAGGCGAACCGCAATGATGCGGTCGCGAGCAAACCGCTCCCACAGGTGAGGCGTCAATCCTCCGCCTGTTCCTCGCCTTCGCGACGGCTCATGCCGTACTTGCGCATCTTTTCCACAAGTGTGGTGCGACGGATCCGCAGGCGTTCTGCCGCGCGGGCAACGATGCCATTGGCATCGTCGAGCGCTTGCTGGATCAGGCCCTGCTCCAGCCCGCCAAGGTAATCCTTGAGGTCCAGGCCTTCGGGCGGCAGCATCGCATTGGCGCTGGCCACAAAGTCGGTGTTGACGTTGTTGATCGCCACGCGCTCTTCCATGTCGCTGCGCAGGCTGTCCACCAGTTGCTCGTCTTCGTCGTCCACGTAGCGGAATTTTTTCGGCAGCTCCACCACACCAATCACCCCGTACGGATGCATGATCGCCATGCGCTCCACCAGGTTGGCCAGCTCGCGGACGTTGCCCGGCCAGGCATGGCGGCACAGCGACATGATGGCGGCAGAGTTGAAACGGATCGAGCCGCGTTTTTCGTGCTCCATGCGCGAAATCAGCTCGTTCATCAGCAACGGAATGTCTTCGACCCGCTCACGCAGGGGCGCCATTTCGATCGGGAATACGTTGAGGCGGTAGTACAAGTCTTCGCGGAAGGCGCCGACTTCAATCATGCTTTCGAGGTTTTTGTGGGTCGCTGCAATGATCCGCACATCGGCGCACTGGGTCTTGTTGCTGCCCACGCGCTCAAAGGTACGTTCCTGCAACACACGCAGCAGCTTGACCTGCATCGGCAGCGGCATGTCGCCGATTTCATCGAGGAACAGCGTGCCGCCATTGGCCAGCTCAAAACGCCCGGCGCGGCTGGTGATTGCGCCGGTGAAAGCGCCCTTCTCATGGCCGAACAGTTCGCTTTCCAGCAGCTCGGCAGGTATCGCCCCGCAGTTGACCGGCACAAACGGCGCGTCGCGGCGCCTGGAGTGGTAATGCAGGTTACGCGCAACCACCTCCTTGCCGGTCCCGGACTCGCCGAGGATCAATACGCTGGCATCGGTGTCGGCCACTTGCTGCATCATCTGGCGCACGTGCTGAATCGCCCGGCTGGTACCCACCAGACTGCGGAACAGGTTGGGCTCACGATGGCGGCCGCGCTCGCGGGCCTGGTCGTACATCTCGCGATAGACCTGGGCGCGGTGCAGGGAATCAAGCAATTTGCTGTAGCTGGGAGGCATTTCGAGGCTGGACAACACCCGGCGGCGCTGGTCTTCAGGCAAGTCGACTGAAGAAACTTCACCTAAAAGCATGATCGGCAGGAACTCATCCCACACAGCCAGTGTCTTAAGCAAGCCAGAAAGCCCACCCGCGGTGCTCACGGTGCCTACAAGCACACAGAGCACTTCACGACTGGACGTCAGCGAAGTGACGGCCTGCTCCCATTCGTGGCTAGGGCTGGCCAAATTTTCTTCGCCGAGAAAATTCAGGATCACCGCCAGGTCGCGGCGGCGGACGCTATCGTCATCGATCAGCAGAATTTTGGTTTCACGCCACATGCAATAGCAACTTCCCTAGTCAACTCAATGCCCCGGATGGCAGGGCATATGTAGACGCCCTAACCCTGTTGGATATCTAAGACGACTGAATACAGAATAACGCGCTAGTTAAGTCAAAAAACTGTGCATAGTCAAATTTATGGCGGTTTAAAACGCGATTAACCATATATTTTTTGGGTCTTAACCAAAGAGATGGTAAACCTTTGACGCATTTTTTGCTTGATTGATCTGCCCCATTTGGTCAACGACCGACTGTCGCTCATCGGTCGCCGCCTCCAGCAGCATGCGATACACCACCAACAGCCCTTCCAGATTCTCGCGCAGCACGGCCTCATCCAGCGGCGCTTCGTCCAGCACGTTCTCGACACACACCCGGCAGGCCGAGTCCAACTCGCCGATGGCATCCCAATTGCGCTCGGCCAGAGCATCAATCAGTGCTTCGCGGGTTTCCTGAATTCGTTGCAGTTGGCTCATGACGCACTCCTCGGGCTGTTAGCCGTGCTCTGCCGCAATAGCATCCCAACCGCTTTTCACCGTGATCAGCAGGCGCGCCACTTCATCGATGATTTCCGGGTCGTTCTTGGCATTGGCCAGGGTCAGGCGCACGGTCATGTATTCGTACAGGCTGTCCAGCTGCTGCAAGGCCGCCTTGTCGTCGGTCTTGTCCTCATCCAGGCCCTGACGCAGGCCGGTGATGATATCGATGGCCTTGGTGATCAACATCGCCTTCTGCGGGATATCCCCACGGCTCATCGCGCCTTTGGCCTGGGCCATGCGATCCAGACCGCCTTCCATCAGCATTTGAATCAAGCGATGGGGGCTGGCTTCGGAAATTTGAGCGTGGGAATTAACCTTCTGATACTGACGAAGGGCGCGCATCGGGTTCATGTTTCTACCTCATTACGGTGTCAGGCAAAAATGACTGGTTCTTGATTTTTATATCGACCGAGCTGCCGGAAGCTTTAGCGGTGAGGCCGGGCAAAATCAGTTGGATTTAGGGTTATTCAAAGAATTGAGCGTGGTCATGATGCTGGAACTGCTGGCGTTGATTTTGGCGATCAAGGTATCCATGGCGGTGTACTTGGAGGTCAGCGAGGTTTTCATGCTTTCCATGCGCCGATCCAGATCCGCCTGCTGTGTCGTCAAGTCCGTCAGCTTGGTGTTCAAATCGGTAACGCGACTGGCCAGCAGTCCTGTGGTACCCACGTAGCTATCCGTCGCCTTGGTCATACGTGCTACCAGACCGGTATCACCGGTAAATACCTTGGCAATTTCACTGGCACCATTGGGTGTCGCCACTGCGGTGTCCCACTT
>JBILYW010000452.1:0-3807 GCA_044377555.1 Pseudomonas sp. | reverse complement strand
TGCTGGAAGCCTACGCGCTGCACCCTGAAGCCTTTGTGTCGACCATAGCCCAGCGTGAGAAATTACCGCTGAGCTGGTGGGAAGCGAAACTGGATGATGACTTGTGTGCGTTGTTCGGCGCCTTTGTAGATGCGCAACTGGTGGGGATAGTCGGTCTGGGGTTTGAACCCTGGGAGGACGCCCGGCACAAGGCCACGCTGTTTGGCTTGTATGTGACTCAAGTCTTTCGCGGGCAAGGGCTGGGGGAAGACCTGGTGCAGGCGGTGTTGTCACTGGCCGGGCAAGAGCCGGAAATCAAGGTGATCGAGCTGACCGTCAGCGCCAATAGCCCGGCAGCCCTGGCGCTGTACAAGCGCTGCGGGTTTGAGCAGTCGGGGCTTGAAGATTGCGCGATTCGGGTAGGTGGGGAGTATTACGACCGGGTGCATATGCGGCGGTTGGTGAACGTCGAAGACGTCTGAAGTCGTGTAGACATTCTGTTGCCCCCAGCGGGAGCGAACCTGCTCGCGAAGGCCCACCGCGAGCAGGCTCGCTCCCGCTGCTGACGTTTTTCTGTAGCCGCTGACGAAGGCCGGGATGGGTTGCGTAATGGATTACAAGCAAGGACCTTCGGCCCTTATCGCAGACTTCGGCAGCGGCTATACAGTGTTTGTGACGTGCCTTAACGCACCGCACTCACCCCGTCCAGGGTCGAGAACGAGGTGTCTTTGGCAGTGAGCAAAAAGTCACGCATATACGGCGCATCCAGCATGTCGGCTCGGATCCCGGCATACAGGGTGGCAAACAACCCTTTCTCGCCCAGACGCTTGGCTTTTACATAACCGCGTGAGCTGTATTCATGCAGCGCCCAGTGCGGCATCCCGCATACACCACGACCGCTGGCCACGAGCTGCATCATCATTACTGTCAGCTCGGAGGTCCGCACCTGTGCCGGTTCAATATCGGCCGGTTCCAGAAAACGGGTGAAAATATCGAGCCGGTCACGCTCTACCGGGTAGGTAATCAGAATCTCGGAGCTCAGGTCCTCGGGCACGATAAACGGCTTGCTGGCCAACGGATGCTGATTGGCCACGGCCAACATCGCTTCGTAGGTAAACAGCGGCACATAAGTCAGACCGGCAATTTCTTGCGGGTCAGAAGTCACCACCAAATCCAGATCACCCCGTGCCAGCGCCGGTAATGGCGCGAAGGCAAAGCCCGACGCCAAGTCCAGCTCGACCTCAGGCCAGGCATCGCGGAACTGGTCAATGGTGGGCATCAGCCACTGGAAGCAGCTGTGGCATTCAATCGCCATATGCAAACGCCCGGCCGTACCCCCCACCAGGCGCGCGATGTCACGCTCCGCGCCGCGCAGCAACGGCAGCATGGCGTCGGCTAATTGCAGCAGGCGCAAGCCGCCGCTGGTGAAGCGTACTGGCTTGGTTTTGCGTACGAAAAGCGGCATGCCCATGCGCTCTTCGAGCTCTTTGAACTGGTGGGATAAGGCAGATTGGGTCAGGTGCAAGCGTTCAGCCGCTTCCACCAGGCTGTCGGACTCGCGTAACGCGTGCAGAGTTTTGAGGTGACGAATTTCCAGCACAATGACTCCATGAGTAAATTTGATGATCAACACGAAAACGTTGAGTTTGTCTCATGTTGCTGTGGCTGTCGATAATTGCGCCATTACTTACATGGAGCAATTCGTCATGGCCCTGGCCCACAATCTTGGTTTCCCACGCATCGGTGCCGATCGCGAACTGAAAAAAGCCCTTGAATCCTACTGGAAGGGCGACATCGATCAGGCCGCCTTGCAAGCCGTGGGCCGTGAACTGCGGGCCACACACTGGCAGCTGCAAAAAGACGCAGGCATCGATTTGCTGCCGGTCGGTGACTTTGCATGGTACGACCAGGTGCTGACCCACTCGCTGACCTTCGGCGTCATCCCGCAGCGTTTTGCCAGTACCCTGGATGCCCAGGGGCGGCCAACCCTCGATACCCTGTTCGGCATGGCCCGTGGCGCGAGCCAGAGCTGCTGCGGCGGTGAGCACAACAAAGGTCAGTACGCCCAGGAGCTGACCAAGTGGTTCGATACCAACTACCACTATCTGGTCCCGGAATTCAGCCTGGACCAGCGTTTCGAGCTGAGCTGGAACGAGCTGTTCGATGAGGTCGCCGAGGCCCTGGCGCTGGGCCATAAGGTCAAGCCGGTCATCATCGGCCCGCTGACCTACTTGTGGCTGGGCAAGGCCAAGGGCAATGAGTTCGACAAACTCGAGCTGCTGGAAAACCTGCTGCCGGTTTACGCTGACATTCTTTCCCGTCTGGCCGAGCAGGGCGTGGAGTGGGTACAGATCGACGAGCCCATTCTGTCCCTGGACCTGCCCCAGGACTGGAAAAACGCCTTTGAGCGCGCTTATCACATCCTCCAGTACTCGCCCCTCAAGAAGCTGGTGGCGACGTACTTCAGTGGCCTTGAAGACAACCTCGGGCTGGCCGTCAGCCTGCCGGTAGAAGGCCTGCACGTTGACCTGGTGCGCGCACCCGACCAGCTGCATGCCATTCTGGACCGTCTGCCGACCTATAAAGTGCTGTCGCTGGGCCTGGTCAACGGGCGCAACGTGTGGCGCTGCGACCTGGAAAACGCCCTGGCGCAATTGCAACTGGCTGAAGAACGTTTTGGCGACAACCTGTGGGTGGCCGGTTCGTGCTCGCTGCTGCACAGCCCGGTGGACCTGGACCGCGAAACCAAACTGGATGCCGAACTTAAAAGCTGGCTGGCCTTTGCCAAGCAAAAGTGCAGCGAAATCGCGGTGCTGCGTGACGCGCTGAACATCCCGCAGGATGCCCGGGTGCAGCAGGCACTGGCTCAAAGCCGGGCCGTGCAGGCCAGTCGCGCCAACTCGCCGCGCATTCACAAACCCGCCGTACAGGCCCGTATCGAAGCGATCACCGAGGCTGACAGCCAGCGCCAATCGCCCTTTGCCACCCGTATCGAACTGCAACGTGCGCGCTTGAACCTGCCCGCGTTCCCGACCACCACCATTGGCTCGTTCCCGCAGACCGCGTCGATTCGTCTGGCGCGTCAGTCCTACAAACAGGGCAAGTTGTCGGTCAGTGAATACACCGATGCGATGCACAGTGAGATTCGCAATGCAGTACAGACCCAGGAGCGCCTTGGCCTGGATGTGCTGGTGCACGGCGAAGCCGAGCGTAATGACATGGTTGAATACTTTGCCGAGCAGTTGGACGGCTACGTGTTCACCCAATACGGCTGGGTGCAGAGCTACGGCTCACGCTGCGTAAAACCGGCAATCATCTTCGGCGATCTGAGCCGGCCAAAAGCCATGACCGTGGACTGGATCACCTACGCTCAAGGTCTGACCGACAAGGTGATGAAGGGCATGCTGACCGGCCCGGTGACCATGCTGATGTGGTCATTCCCCCGCGAAGACGTGTCGCGCAAAGTGCAGGCCCAGCAGTTGGCACTGGCGATCCGCGATGAGGTGGTCGACCTGGAAACTGCCGGTATCAAAATCGTGCAAATCGACGAAGCGGCCTTCCGCGAAGGCTTGCCGTTGCGCCGTGCCCAATGGCAGGAATACCTGGACTGGGCGGTTGAAGCGTTCCGTCTATGTGCCTCGGGCGTGGGCGACGAAACCCAGATCCATACTCACATGTGCTACAGCGAGTTCAACGATGTAATCAAGTCGATTGCCGAAATGGACGCCGACGTCATCACCATCGAAACCTCGCGTTCGGACATGGAGTTGCTGGATGCATTCGAAGCCTTCGACTACCCCAATGACATTGGCCCGGGTGTCTACGATA
>JBILYW010000451.1:0-3815 GCA_044377555.1 Pseudomonas sp. | reverse complement strand
CGGTGAATACCGTCTGTTGTTGCCCGAGCATAAGCAGGTGTGGGCCTATGTGCGTGAGGGCGATGGCGAGAGTTTGCTGGTGATCAACAACTTCTACGGCACGCCGTGCGATATCGAACTGCCGCAAGGGGTGATTGACGCGTGCATGAGCCAGCGACTGCTGATCAGCAACTACAACGACTGCCCGGTGCGCAGTCACAGCATCTCGCTGCGCCCGTATGAGTCATTCGTGCTGCACCTGAAAACCTGAAGCTGGATTGCTCTGTGGGAGCGGGCTTGCTCGCGATTCAGGCAACTCGATAGGCCTGAATCAACGCGGTGTGACCATCGCGAGCAAGCCCGCTCCCACATAAATATGGCTGTAATCACATAAAAATAAAAAAGGTCGTGCAATGAAATCATCACTCAACTACAGCATCTGTATCGCCAGCCTGTGCCTGCTGGCGCCACTTTCCGTCAATGCCCTGGAGTTCGCCGGGTATTTGCGCAGCGGCGTGGGCAACTCGCTCAATGGCGGCAAACAATCGTGTTTCCAGTTGCCAGGTGCCGAGTCCAAATACCGGCTGGGCAACGAGTGCGAGCAATACGCCGAGCTGGAACTGCGCCAGGATGTATACAGCTTCGACGATGGCTCGGTGCTGAGCGTCGATGGCATGGCTTCGCTGTACAACCAGTACAATCGCGAGCTGACCTTTCAGGGCGACAACGGCGCGGCCCGTCTGCCGCAGCTGTATGCCCAGTGGTCCAACCTGCCGGCCCTGAACGGCGGTTCGGTGTGGGCCGGGCGCCGTTACTACAAGCGTAACGACATCCATATTTCCGACTTCTACTACTGGAACCAGAGCGCCACCGGTGCCGGGATCGAGGACGTGCTGATCGGCGGCTTGAAATACAGCTACGCCCTGTCGCGCAAGGACAACCTCTATCAGGAAAACTACGTGAACCGACACGACTTTAACGTGGCCGGTTTCAATACCAACCCAGGGGGGCAGCTGGAGTTTGGTCTGAGCTACCTCGACAAGCCCGAGCGCACCGATGCCCACAGTGGCTGGGCCATTACGGCGCAGCATGTGCAAAGCGACTTTTTGGGCGGCAAGAACAAACTGGCCCTGCAATACGGGGAAGGCTCGGGCACCGGGCTGGGCTATACCGGCGACTTCAAACTCGATAACAGCAGCAAGCGCTACCGGATCGTCGAGTTCTTTGACTGGCAAGTGACGCCGCGTTTCGGCGGGCAGATCGAGGCCGTGTATCAGAAGGATTTTCGGCCTGACGGCGGCAATCAAGAGTGGCTCTCCCTGGGCGTGCGCCCGACCTACGCGATCAGCGAGCAGTTCAAGCTGGTCACCGAGCTGGGCCATGATCAGGTCAAGGCTGCGGACGGCACGCGCAAGCTGAGCAAGTTCACGTTCGCGCCGACCTGGTCACCCAAGGGGCCGGGCTTCTGGACGCGTCCTGAAGTGCGTCTGTATTACACCTATGCCAGCTGGAACGCCGCTGCACAGCGTGCGGCCAATGAGATTGATGCCGGGTCGGCGCTGTCCGACAGCGGTGCATTCGGTTCGGCGCGGCATGGTTCGAACGCAGGTTTGCAAGTCGAGTACTGGTGGAAGTAAGCGAGCTGTCGGGGCGCGCGCTCCATCGGCATTTAACCGAATCAATTGCAGGTGAAGTCATGGTCACATCCCAACAACTGGAACTGCTGGCGCCTCTGGCCGGTGTGCTGCTGGCGCTCGATCAGGTCCCGGACCCGGTGTTTTCCAGCCGCCTGATTGGCGACGGTCTGTGCATTGATCCCACTTCCCAGGTGCTGTGTGCACCGTTGGCCGGGGTGATCAGCAACCTGCAACACACCGGGCACGCCATCAGCATCACCGGGGACAACGGGGTGCAGGTGTTGCTGCATATCGGGCTGGATACGGTGAACCTGGGAGGCAAGGGCTTCACGCCCCTGGTCGAAGCGGGGCAGCGGGTGACGGCGGGGCAGGCGTTGATCGAGTTCGACGCAGACTCTATCGCCCTGCATGCCCGCAGCCTGCTGACCCTGATGCTGGTGGTCAGTGGCGAAAGCTTCGCCCCCTTGGTGCCGGGCAGCGATCTGGTTGAGAGCGGTCAGCCATTACTGCGTTTGCAACTGACTGAAACCGGGGATGTGACAGAGGAGCAGGCCGGCGCCGCGCAGCTTTCAGCGCCGCAACGGTTGCCCAACCCCAACGGCCTGCACGCCCGCCCGGCAGCGGTGCTGGCGCAGGCCGCGAAAGGGTTTGCAGCGACGATTCACCTGCACACGGCGCAGAGCAGCGCCAATGCCAAGTCACTGGTGGCGATCATGGCCTTGCAGACGGTGCACGGTGACAGTGTGCACCTCAGTGCGGCAGGCCCGGATGCGGGGCAGGCTCTTGAAGCCCTGTCGGGGTTGTTGGCCTCGGGGTGTGGCGAAGGCGGCAGTGCGCCGGTGGTCGAGTCGTCACCCGTGGTAGCGCCGGCAGAGGTCGCAACCGATGTGCTGCGCGGGGTGTGTGCCTCCTCGGGTTCGGCATTCGGCCAGGTGGTGCAGATGATCGAAAGCACGCTGGAGATTGCGGAGTTTGGGGCGGCCCCGGGCCATGAGCGTGCACAGCTGCAGGAGAGCCTGGCCGAGGCCGCTGCCGGGTTGCAGACTTTGTGCGACAACGCGCCGGGCGCGGCCCAGCGTGAGATTTTCAAGGCCCATCAGGAATTACTGGAAGACCCGGGCCTGCTGGAGCAGGCGTTTGAGCTTATCGAGCAGGGCAAGAGCGCAGCTTTCGCCTGGCAAAGCGCCACGCAGGCAACCTCGCAGCTGTTCAAGGGGCTGGGCAGCCGCTTGTTGGCCGAGCGTGCGCTGGACCTTGAAGACGTCGGCCAGCGGGTGCTCAAGCTGATGCTCGGAATGCCGGACAGCGCACAGGAGTTGCCCGACCACGCCATCTTGATTGCCGAACAACTGACACCGTCCCAGACCGCGGCACTGGATACCCGCAAGGTGGCGGGCTTTGCCACCGTGGGTGGCGGCGCCACCAGCCATGTGGCGATTCTGGCCCGGGCACTGGGCTTGCCGGCGATGTGCGGGATGTCGCCGCAAGTGCTGGCGCTGGCCAATGGCACGCCGGTATTGCTCGATGCCGACGCAGGGCAATTGCATCTGCAACCGGCCCCGGAGCGCATCAAGCAACTTGATCTGCAGCGAGCCCGGCAGCACGAACGCCAGCACCGTGACCTGCAACAGGCAGCCCTGGCAGCCTGTACCCGTGACGGGCTGCGCATCGAAGTCAGCGCCAATATCGCGTCCCTGGCCGAAGCCGGGCAGGCCATGACGCTGGGGGCCGAAGGGGTGGGGCTGTTGCGGTCCGAATTCTTGTATCTGGAACGCAGCAACGCCCCCAGCCACGACGAACAGGTCGCAACTTACAGCGCCATCGCCCGCGCCGTAGGGGCTGAGCACAATCTGGTGGTGCGCACCCTGGATGTGGGCGGCGACAAACCCCTGGCCTACGTGCCGATGGAGCACGAGACCAACCCGTTTTTGGGGATGCGCGGGATTCGTCTGTGCCTGGAGCGTCCGCAACTGCTGCGTGAGCAGTTCCGTGCGATTCTGGCCAGTGCCGATCTGGCCCGCCTGCACATCATGTTGCCGATGGTCAGCCAGTTGTCCGAGTTGCGCATGGCTCGTCAATTGCTCGAAGAGCAGGCGCAGTTACTGGGGCTCAAACAGCTGCCAAAACTGGGGATCATGATTGAAGTCCCGGCGGCGGCGTTGATGGCGGATCTGTTCGCGCCCGAGGTCGATTTTTTCT
>JBILYW010000450.1:0-3816 GCA_044377555.1 Pseudomonas sp. | reverse complement strand
CATCATCAAAGGGCCAATCATCTTTGGCCAATTGCTCGGGATCACTGAGCCGCACTTGCTCGCACAGCCGACGGTCCCGATCACCGAGAAAGCCGCCATACAATTGCTGCTCGGGATCTTCACTGGGTGCAAAGTCTTCGCGAGCATAAATAGCGTTCAACTTATCCTGCCAAACTTCCTGCGCCTCAGTAAGGCTGCGGGCTCGCGCTTGATAGAGTGGCATATCCAATTGCAAACGCTGTTGATCCTGAGCACGCACTACATTCAAGGGCGCCACCACCGGACAACGATTAATCTGTATCAGTTTGAGCGGAACCGGCAATTGCCCTTCGGGCAAATCTTCACGCCGGGTATAAAGCAGTGTGCGTAAAGTCTCGGCATCCATATCCAGTAATGGCTGAGGATCAAAGTGCAGATCGCACACAATAAGCGCATTGCGATTCTTCGGGTGCCATGCCAGTGGCAGTACCACGCCGACATAATGTCTGGCCGCAGAGAATCGCCCGGAAATATGCACCATCGGCTGCAACAGGCGAACTTGATCCAGCACCCGTTGTTTAGTCCGTAACTGGAACAACCACTCATATAACTTGGGTTGCTTGTCACGAATCAACCGGGCCAGGGCAATGGTTGCGCGTACATCGGATAAAGCATCGTGGGCCTGACCGTGATCAATTCCGTTCGCCGCCGTCAATCGCTCCAGTTTGAGCGTCACCCGCCCATCGTCCTCAGGCCAGACGATCCCTTCAGGACGCAGGGCATAGGCCGTACGCACTACATCAATCAAATCCCAGCGGCTGTTGCCCCCCTGCCACTCACGTGCGTAGGGGTCGAAGAAGTTTCGGTACAGACTGTAGCGCGTGACCTCGTCATCAAAGCGCAAGGAGTTGTAGCCCGCACCACAGGTGCCAGGCATCGCCAGTTGAGCATGGGTGCGGGTCATGAACTCCGCCTCGCCCAAACCCTTGTCTTCCAGGCGACTGGGGGTGATCCCCGTAATCAGGCAGGCCATCGGGTGAGGAAGGATATCGTCGCTGGGCTGGCAGTAGAGATTGACGGGCTGGTCAATCTCATTGAGCTCCAGGTCAGTGCGGATGCCGGCCACTTGAACGGCCCGGTCGCAACGCGGGTTGATACCGGTAGTTTCGTAGTCGTACCAAAAAATAGAGGTCACGGGGGGTTCCTGAGCAGTAGACCCCACCAGTCTAGGCGCTCAACCCCTCAGGCAGAAGCCTGCAGAGGCTGAAAGCTGAAGTAGCGCTGCAAGGTGCTGATCAGCACGGCGTACTCGGCAGGCGGCTGATAGAGGATAAAACCGGAGTCATAGCAATGCGGCGTAACATCCTCCCGGCACCACAGGCATCGCGCCGTCAGATCAATAAACTGGGGGTCGCCATCGGTGCCGGGGAGCTTGAGCCGCAGCTCGAAGTTGGCATCCACCAGCATCGGCAGCTGGCTGATTAGCATCAACCCGCCATCCGACACATTGCCCAAATAACCCAAGGGCTTGTCCGTGAACCGATTGAACACCGCCAAGAAAAACCCCAGTTGATGACGCTCGATAAGCCGTTCTATAACCATGTTCAAGATCACTATAAAAGGCCATTAAGCATGGCCGCGCTAGCGCTTTGAAATGCCCTGCCCGCACAGCTGAGCCAAGAAAACCGCCCGCACCTGCCCTGCACGCACTCACCTTGAGCCCTGAGCAACAGCCTGCTCCGAGCGGTAACACCTTTTTGGATCTATGAATAAACAAAAACCATTCAAACGTAGTTGATAGTAGTTAAAAAAGGGCGAATGGCCAGCTTAAATTTCAACCATCATCAAATGGTTGCGGGCAGAGCCTGAGTGGTGGCCCCGGGGCCCGGGATGAATTTCAGAATGCGCAGTGTCTCGATCCGCGCCCTGGCCCGATAGGCATACTCGCTCTTGGGGAATTCGTTGATGATGTATTGGTAGGTCTGGGCCGCATCCAGGTAGAACTTCGTACGTTCCAGACACAACCCGCGCAGCATTGCCGTTTGCGGCCAGATATACGGACGGCTGCGGCTGTCGCGATCAACCTCGGACAACTCCAGCATCACCGCTTCGCAATTACCCCGGTCATAAGCACGGTAAGCATTGTTCAGGTGGTGGTTCATCGACCAGCGGGTACAGCCGCTCACACTGGCGACCAACAGTAAAACGAGCAAAATTCGCATGGGTATCTCCTGTTCTCAGAAGTGTATCGACCCTATGGGCAAATTCTTCAGGGCAACCGACCCGATGCACCACAACTTATGCAGAAAGTAGTGCAGAGGAACAATGACTACAGCCAAAGACCATAGTAGCCTTTGGCAGCGCTTGAACTCAGGAGTCTCTGCATGTCTGTTCGTCGAACCAAAATTGTTGCCACACTTGGCCCTGCCAGCAATTCACCGGAAATGCTGGAACAGCTGATCCTCGCTGGCCTGGACGTTGCCCGTCTGAACTTTTCCCACGGCACTCCCGATGAGCACAAGGCTCGTGCCAAGCTGGTGCGTGAAATCGCCGCCAAGCATGGCCGCTTCGTTGCCCTGCTGGGTGACCTGCAAGGCCCGAAAATTCGTATCGCCAAGTTCGCCAACAAAAAGATCGAGCTGAAGATCGGTGATCAATTCACCTTCTCCACCAGCCATCCGTTGACCGAAGGCAACCAGCAAGTCGTCGGCATCGACTACCCCGACCTGGTCAAAGACTGCGGCGTAGGCGACGAGCTGCTGCTCGACGACGGCCGTGTGGTCATGCGTGTAGACACCGCCACCGACGACGCGCTGCACTGCACCGTGCTGATCGGCGGCCCGCTGTCCGACCATAAAGGCATCAACCGTCGCGGCGGCGGTCTGACCGCGCCAGCCCTGACCGAGAAAGACAAGGCTGACATCAAGCTTGCTGCCGAAATGGAAGTCGACTACCTGGCCGTTTCGTTCCCGCGCGATGCTGCGGACATGGAATACGCCCGCCAATTGCGTGACGAAGCTGGCGGTACCGCCTGGCTGGTTGCCAAGATCGAGCGCGCTGAAGCGGTCGCTGATGACGAAACCCTCGACGGCCTGATCAAAGCCAGTGACGCGGTCATGGTTGCCCGTGGCGACCTGGGCGTTGAAATCGGCGATGCCGAACTGGTAGGCATCCAGAAGAAAATCATTCTGCACGCACGCCGCCACAACAAGGCAGTGATCGTGGCAACCCAGATGATGGAGTCGATGATCCAGAACCCGATGCCAACTCGTGCCGAAGTGTCCGACGTTGCCAACGCCGTTCTCGACTACACCGACGCCGTGATGCTTTCGGCTGAAAGTGCTGCCGGTGCTTACCCGCTGGAAGCGGTGCAGGCCATGGCGCGCATTTGCGTCGGCGCCGAGAAGCACCCGACCAGCAAAACCTCCAGCCACCGCATCGGCAAGACCTTCGAAAGCTGCGACCAAAGCATCGCGCTGGCGGCCATGTACACCGCCAACCACTTCCCGGGTGTCAAGGCGATCATCGCCCTGACCGAAAGCGGTTACACGCCGTTGATCATGTCCCGCATCCGTTCTTCGGTGCCGATCTACGCGTTCTCCCCGCACCGTGAAACCCAGGCGCGCGCAGCGATGTTCCGTGGCGTTTACACCGTACCGTTCGACCCGGCATCCCTGCCGCCAGAAAAAGTCAGCCAGGCTGCCATCGACGAACTGCTCAAGCTGGGCGTCGTACAGAATGGCGACTGGGTCATCCTGACCAAAGGCGACAGCTACCACACCGTGGGCGGCACCAACGGCATGAAGATCCTGCATGTCGGCGACAAAATGGTCTGAG
>JBILYW010000449.1:0-3821 GCA_044377555.1 Pseudomonas sp. | reverse complement strand
GTTGATGCGCCAACTCGTGAAAAATCAGCGTGGCCAGGCGCTCATCGCCCCAGGTGAGCATGCTGTTGAGGATCGGGTCATCAAACCAGCCCAACGTCGAGTAGGCCTCAACCCCGCTGACCAGCACGTCTTGGCCTTGCTGACGTTGCAGGGCTGCTTCGCCTCGCGCCGCACCCAGGCTGTAATAGCCACGGTAGGCCACGCACCCGGCAATCGGGAAGCAATGGGTGACAGGATTGAGGGAAAACTCTGGCGTGGCGAACACATTCCACACCACATAAGGCCGCTTGAGGTCGACGTACAGGCGATAGCTCTGGTTGTGCGGCAGGTGCAAGTGCTCGCTGGCAAAGGTTCTGGCGGCCTGGGCTTTTACCAATTGCTCACGCAATGCCGCCGGGCGCTGCGGGTCGGTAATGACCGTGCTCACCGGTTCTCGGGCCTGCAGTAACTGCCATTGCCCACCTGCCAGTTGCGAGTAATAACCGGCACTGGAGCAACCGCTGAGCACTATCGACAAGACAAGGGCCGGCAGACAACGAACAGGCGGGGTCATAGAGCAATCCAGTGGGCGAGTGACAATAGTGTGGGAGCGGGCTTGCCCGCGATACAGGCACCGCGGTCCTTAAGGCAAACTTCATCGATCCTATCGCGGGCAAGCCCGGCTCCCACAGGGGGCTGAACTGCGAAGCGGCATTGCGCGCTATGCTTATGTAACAAATTTTCTGGAAATCATCATGCGCACTTTATTGCTTGTGTTGACCACTTGCCTGCTGAGCGCCTGCGCCAGCACGCCATTGCCTTCGGCGGACCCGAAAATGGCCTGGGTCGACCTTGAAACACAAACCGGCAAGCTGGTGATGGCCGAGCGCCTGGATAACCGGCGCATGCCTGACGGCCGTTATTTTCAAGTCACGCCCGGCCGGCATGAGTTGATGGTGCGTTTCGATTTCGAGATCTTTGTCGGCGGCATGGGCATGTTCAGCGATCCGCAAGAACGCCTGTGCTACGTCACCCTGGATTACGACAACTTCCAGCCCGGCCAGCGTTACAGGCTCCAGGCGCGCTCACTGGGCTTCAACGCCTACGCCCGGCTGTACAACGCTGCGGGCAAGGTGGTGGCCGAGGAGCGGCAGGTCAACTGCTTACCGTGAAGCCTGACCATTGTTTTGATAGATGATCTTTTTGCTGCCGTACTCGCACGACCCGACCACCATATTCTCGTCATGGACTTCTTCATTGGTCACGATTTCGAGCGTGTAGGACGACACATTGTTGGCCTGGATCTTGGCCTCGATTTCATCCTTCAGTTCTTCACACGCCTTGGGGGCCGCCAGTGCCGAGGTGGCCATGGAGCAACAGATAACCGCTAGAGCAAAACGTTTCATGGTGAGACTCCCTTGAGGCAGTACGCAAAGTCATGATCTGACGCCAGTGGCGTGCATTCGATCACATTTGCCACAGCACAGGACTGATCTGACGCAGCCAGGGTCAAACTGTTCGGGCCAGCGCCGCCTCGCTTGCGACAAGCGGGGCGGCGTACAGGGTCAGCTCACCAGCGTGGCATCGAGGGTGATTTTGGCGTTCAGCACCTTGGACACAGGGCAGCCTTCTTTGGCCTTGGTGGTCAGTTCGTCGAATTGTGCCTGGGTTGCGCCGGGCACCTTGGCTTTGAGCACCAGGTGCACGGCGGTAATCGCAAAGCCGCCGTCCACCTGGTCCAGCGTCACTTCAGCGCTGGTATCAATGCTGTCGGCCTTGAGCCCGGCATCACCGAGGATCATCGACAGCGCCATCGAAAAGCAGCCTGCATGGGCTGCGCCAATCAGTTCTTCGGGGTTGGTGCCCTTGCCGCCTTCAAATCGCGCCTTGAAACCATACGGCGCTTCGCGCAGTACCCCGGTTTCAGTGGAGATGGAGCCAATGCCGGTTTTAAGGTCGCCTGCCCAATGAGCCGATGCTTTCTTTTTAATACTCATGCGTGCCTCCTGAAGAACGGCGCGAAGGATTCACGCCCTGACTAACGTTGTGAGGGTAGTCGGCTCCACAAAGTTCATCTTGTCGGACCAGTCGTCTTTTTTAATCGCTCAATTCCCCGCCTGCCATTGAAACTCGGGTATATGCCCATATTGCTGTAATCACTGGCGGGCCAAGCGAGCGCTTGGACCTGCACCCCACCTGGAGTAGCCGGCTGATGAAACGACTGTCTGACATCAAATTCTCGACCCTCGATCTGGTACCTGTGCGCGAAAATGGCAGCGCAGCCCAGTCGTTGCGCAACTCGCTGGACTTGGCACAGCACGTTGAAAAGTTCGGCTACAACCGTTTCTGGGTTGCTGAGCACCACAACATGGACGGCATCGCCAGCTCGGCGACTTCGGTGTTGATCGGTTATCTGGCCGGTGGCACCTCGACCATTCGTGTGGGTTCGGGGGGTGTCATGCTGCCCAACCATGCGCCGCTGGTGATCGCCGAGCAGTTCGGCACCCTCGAAAGCCTGTACCCGGGGCGTATTGACCTGGGCCTGGGCCGTGCGCCGGGCTCCGACCAAATGACCGCCCGCGCCCTGCGTCGCGAACGTTCGGGCAGTGCGGATGAGTTCCCTGAGGACGTGGCCGAGCTGATGCGTTACCTGGGGCCACGCACCCCGGATCAACGGATTATCGCCATGCCGGGTACCGGGACCAACGTACCGGTGTGGTTGCTGGGCTCCAGCCTGTTCAGCGCGCAACTGGCGGGGGAGCTTGGTTTGCCTTACGCCTTTGCCTCGCATTTCGCACCACGCCTTATGCACGAAGCGATTCGCGTGTACCGCAACCACTTCAAGCCGTCGGCGACCCTCGACAAACCCTACGTGATGCTAGGCATTCCGCTGGTAGCGGCGGATACCGATGAGCAGGCCGAGTATCTGGCCACCTCGGTTCAGCAACGGATTCTGGCGTTGATGCGCGGGCAAAGTCTGGTACAGCGTCCACCGGTCGATTCAATGAACGGCCTGTGGCTGCCCCACGAAAAAGAGGCTGTGATGAGCTTCCTTGGGCTGGCGATGGTCGGCAGCCCGCAGAAAATCAAGGCTCAGCTGGATGTGCTGGTCGAGCAAACCCAGGCGGACGAACTGATCTTTACCTGTGATTTGTATGAACACGCAGACCGCATTCACTCGTATGAATTGTTGTCGCAGGTGATGAAAGAGGCTTAACGCAAAAACAAATGTGGGAGCGAGCCTGCTCGCGATGGCATCGACGCGGTTCAACTGAAACACCGCGCCGTCCGACATCGCGAGCAGGCTCGCTCCCACCGTTTTTGCTGCGCGCAAGACTTAGCCGCGTTTGTAGATGATTTCCTTGGTACCGCCTTCGCAGGTACCCACCACTTTGCCGTCAGCCGAAGTGCCTTTATCCACAGCAGTCAGCGAATAATGCGTGGCGCCGTTAGCCTCAATCTTCGCCGCGATTTCGCTTTTCAGCTCTTCGCACGGCTTGCCCGCTGCGAACGCTGTTCCTGCCAGACTCAGCAAACCTACAGCCAATAAAATCTTTTTCATCGGTGACATTCCCCGGTCAAAACGAAAAGGGTGCAACGCGGCATGTGCCGTGCTGCACCCAGACGGTGTAGCCGAGTTTATGGCAAACGGCCAGCCAGTAAGTTCAAAACGCCATCACTGTGTCAGCTACTGGCTATCCGAAAACCGACCTTGAGCGTCACCTGATAGTGCGCAACCTTGCCGTCTTTGATGTGCCCACGAGTATCGATCACTTCGAACCATTCCAAGTGTTTGATGCTTTTGTTGGCCTCGGCCAGTGCATTACTGATGGCATCTTCTA
>JBILYW010000448.1:0-3834 GCA_044377555.1 Pseudomonas sp. | reverse complement strand
GGTGTGAATATTCTCGACATCGGTCAGGCCGCCATCCATGGCGTTTTGTCGTTGGGTTTTCTGGTGGAAATTCCGCAAGCGGAACAGGTTTCGGCCGTTCTCAAGGACTTGCAGCCACTGATCGCCCAGGAAGGTCTGCAACTGCGTTTCGATCCGATCAGCGAAGACCGCTATCAGAACTGGGTGAATGAGCAGAGCCAGACGCGTCATGTGGTGACACTGATGAGCCGTCAGGTGACAGCCCACGAACTGCAGCGCGTGACTTCGGTCATCAGCCAGCACGGGTTGAACATCGAGCAGACAGATCGTCTGTCCGGCCGTGTGCCGCTGGACGCCCCGACTCAGTTGAGCAAAAGCTGCATCGAGCTGCGTGTGTGCGGCGAGCCTGCTGATATTGAGGCGCTGCGTGCCGACTTCTTCAACCTGGCGCAAGAGCTGGGCGTGGATATCGCGCTTCAGGAAGACACCCTGTTCCGTCGCAATCGCCGTCTGGCGGTGTTCGACATGGACTCGACCCTGATCGAGGCCGAAGTGATCGACGAACTGGCCAAGGCTGCGGGTGTGGGTGATCAGGTGGCTGCAATCACCGAGCGCGCCATGGCCGGCGAGCTGGACTTCAAGGCCAGTTTCAAGGAGCGCATGGCGCTGCTCAAAGGTCTGGATGTGGGTGTGCTGGATGCCATCGGTGCTTCGCTGCGACTGACCGAAGGCGCCGAAGTGCTGTTTGCTGAACTCAAGCGCCTGGGCTACAAGACCGCCATCCTGTCGGGCGGCTTCACGTACTTTGCCAGGCAGGTGCAAGCCAAACTGGGCATCGACTATGTATTCGCCAACGAGCTGGAAGTGGTGGACGGCAAGGTGACCGGGGTTGCGGTTGAGCCGATTGTCGACGCACAGCGCAAGGCGGACTTGCTGCGTGAGCTGGCACAGAAGGAAGGTTTGAGCCTGGAGCAGACCATTGCGGTCGGTGATGGTGCCAACGACTTGCCGATGCTGGCAATTGCCGGGCTGGGTGTGGCGTTCCGTGCCAAGCCGCTGGTTAAACAGTCGGCCAGACATGCCATTTCGACCCTGGGGCTGGATGGCGTGTTGTACCTGCTGGGTCAGCGCGACCGCAAGGCCCTGTAAATAAACTGTGGGAGCGGGCTCGCTCGCGATGGCATCACCTCGGTGATTCAGATGTACCGAGTTGACAGCATCGAGAGCAAGCCCGCTCCCACAGGTTAAGGTTTATGTTTTATTCGGCGTGAGCCGGTGCACCCATGCTTTGACCCATCATCACCGGCGTTCCCGCCGTCAGGCCTTCAGCCCACTTCACCTGATCTGCACCGAACAGCACGATGGCTGTAGAGCCCAGTTTGAAACGACCCAGCTCGGCACCTTTTTCCAGATGGATCGGCGCACGTGCGGCTTCGTCGTAGCGGAAGGTTTTCAGCTCGCGCTTCGGCGGCGTCACCAGGCCGGCAAACACGGTTTCAATCGACGCCACAATCATGGCGCCTACCAATACCACGGCCATCGGGCCGCGCTCGGTATCAAAAATGCACACGGCACGTTCGTTGCGGGCAAACAGCTCCGGCACGTTTTCGGCGGTGGTCTGGTTGACCGAGAACAGGCGGCCCGGCACGTAGATCATCTCGCGCAGGGTACCGGCCAGTGGCATGTGCACACGGTGATAATCCTTGGGTGACAGGTAGATGGTGGCGAATTCGCCGCCCATGAACTGCGCTGCCACGGCCGGATCGCCACCCACCAGCTCCAGCACGCTGTAGCTGTGGCCTTTGGCCTGGAACACGCGGCCGTGCTCAATCGGGCCCAGCTGGCTGACTGCACCATCGGCAGGGCTCAACACTGCGCCCGGGGTTTGATCCAGAGGGCGCGCGCCGTCTTTCAGTGCGCGGGTGAAGAAGGCGTTGAAGTGCTCGTAGGCGGTAACGTCTTCAACCAGTGCCTGGGACATGTCCACTTGATAACGTTTGGCGAACCAGGTGGTGAACGCATTCTTGAACCAGCGCACGCGGCACTCGGCAATGCAGCCGGCCAGACGTGACAGCAGGTGATGCGGCAGCAGGTACTGACTGAGGAGGAACAAACGCTTTTTCATTCAAGGTCCTTAATTTTTTACAGGCAGCTCGACAGGCGTATCGGGGTGGTTGCCCCATTCGCCCCAAGAGCCGGCGTAGCCTTTGACGCGCGGATAACCGAGCGCTTTGGCAACGAGATAAGTAAAGCCAGAACGATGGTGGGTCTGGCAGTGGGTAATCACTTCTTTGTCTGGTGTGATGCCCAGATCCTCGAGGATCTGGGCCATGTCGGTGCGGATGCGCAGGCTGCGGGTTTTATCCATGCCGGCGGTCCATTCGAAATTCTTCGCGCCGGGGATATGTCCGCCCTTGGCCGCCAGCACTTTTTCGCCGGTGTACTCGGCCTCGCTGCGCGCATCCCAGATCGCCAGATCGGCAGCGCCCAAACGGCTTTGCAGGTACTCGCGGGTGGCAGTGGGTTCGTCGTGCAAGGTCAGCGCGACCGGGCCACCGGCCGCAGGGGGGACTTCCTGGCTCAGGGCATAGCCTTCACCAATCCAGGCGTGAATACCGCCGTCCAGATAGTGGCAGGCCTTGTGCCCGATCACATCCAGCAGCCAGATAAAGCGCCCGGCCCAGCCGCCGCCTTCGTCGTCATACACCACGTAGACTGCGTTGGGGTTGTGCCCCAACTCACCGAACAGCTCCTGGAGCGAAGCCTGGGACGGCAGCAGCCCGGGTGCCGGCGGCAGGCCCAGTTGCGTGCGTTTCGGGTCGACGAAACGTGCGCCCGGAATATGCCCGGCTTCGTAGCGCGCAACACTGGTCAAGTCGACCAGGATCAGTTCGGGGGCGTTGAGCCGGGCGAACAGGTCGCTGGGTTCAATCACTAACGGCAAGCCAGAGAAGCCAGGCATGTGAAGCCTCCAGAGCAAAAAGGGGGGAATTGTAGCGATTAGCGCCCGCGAGTACTAAAGCTATTGAGGGCTTTCTCGATGCACTGTGCAGTTTTGCCGAATGCCTGCACGCTGGTTTCCGAAAATGGCCCGCCGCCCTGGTCCGCCAATATCAGCATGACCACGCGGCCATTGTTGCTCAGCGAGCGTAGCAGCAGATGCTCACCAGGGAACAGGCTGCGCAGGCTGTGGGGCAAAACTGCGGATATGACGGTGTTGTTTTCGGGGGTCAGTCGCACTTGTGCCGGTTGCGTCATCAGGCGTTGCAACGCGGTGCTTTCGGCGACGTTGACGTTCAGGTCGAAGGCGGTTTTGCCCAGCCCGGCAAGCTGGTTGACGCTCAGGATGGTCGAGGTTTTATCGGCCATCAGCAGCATCACCCGGCGCATGCCGCACGCCAGCAATGCTTCGCGGGCGCAGGTGGTCAGGTGCATGGGGTTGGTGAATGCGCTGGGTTGCGCCAGCAGTTGCCCGCAGTGTTTGCGCCACAGTGCCAGCGCCTGTGCCGAGGGCGGCGGGGCAACCAGCGAGCTGCTGTGGGTGCGGCGCATGTCCCACGGCCAGATCAGCGACTCGGCGGGGTGCCAGAGGTCAGGCATCGAATGGTAGCGCCCGCTGCTCACGGCCTGCTGGTGCACCTGCTGCTGCACTTCATCCAGCGGCAATTGCAGGTACAGGCTGGTGATGTACTGCCAACGCAGGTTGTGGGGTGTGTCCCAGGCCTGCTGGGCCGACAGCGCCAGGCCGTTGGCCAGCAACACGCTGTTGGCCGGTTGATTGAGCCAGCGGCGCAGTGCCGGGTCGGCGTCCAGCAGCTGTTGCTGGCGCAGCGGATGATGGGTGTCGCGGGCGAT
>JBILYW010000039.1:0-11535 GCA_044377555.1 Pseudomonas sp. | reverse complement strand
ATCACCCAGTACCCGTTCGAAGTGTCGCCGCTGGCCCGTCGTAACGACGATAACCCGAACGTCACTGACCGCTTCGAGCTGTTTATCGGTGGCCGTGAAATCGCCAACGCCTACTCCGAGCTCAACGACGCTGAAGATCAGGCCGAGCGCTTCATGGCACAGGTTGCTGACAAGGATGCAGGCGACGACGAAGCCATGCACTACGACGCAGACTTCGTTCGTGCCCTCGAATACGGCATGCCGCCGACTGCCGGTGAAGGTATCGGTATCGATCGTCTGGTGATGTTGTTGACCAACTCGCCGTCGATTCGCGACGTGATCCTGTTCCCGCACATGCGGCCACAAGCGTAACGATGCAGAATAAAAAGCCGCCGTTAAGGCGGCTTTTTATTGTCTGGTGCGCAGTCTGTTGAACATTCAGGAGAATGTGTGGGAGCGAGCCTGCTCGCGAAAGGCTAAGGCGCTGCGCGATCACCGGTAAACACGCGCTATCGTCAGCCACCTTCGCGAGCAGGCTCGCTCCCACAGTTTCGGTAACGCCGCTCAATTCAGAAGGAATCTGTCATGCCCCCTCAAGGCGCAGCAAATATCGCGGTCGCGCTCGCGCAAAATGTTGAGTACCAGGGCCGCAAGGCCAGCCGCCATGGCAGCGAGCAGCGTCGTCAGCTGATTCTCGATGCGGCCATGCGGATTGTCGTGCGCGACGGTGTGCGGGGTGTCCGTCATCGGGCGGTGGCAGCCGAGGCAGGGGTACCGCTCTCTGCGACGACCTACTACTTCAAAGACATCGATGACCTGATCAACGACACCTTCGCCCAGTACGTCGAGCGCAGTGCCGCCTACATGGCCAGGCTCTGGCAAGGTACCGAAGACACATTGCGCGCGCTCATGGCAAAAGGTAATGGCAGCCAGCACGCACGTGCCGCGCTGGCCGATGAGATCGCGCAGATGGCGGCCAGTTATTTGCAGCACCAGCTAGAGACCCGGCGCGAACACTTGATGGCCGAGCAGGCTTTTCACCAGGCGGCACTGATCAACCCCAGGCTGGCGTTGCTGGTGCGTTCCCATCAGCAGATTTTCCTCCAGGGCGCCGGTCATATCTTCGAAGTGCTAGGCTCCAGGCAGCCACAGCAGGACGCCGAAGTCTTGACGGCGATAATCGGTCGGATGGAATATCAGGCCCTACTCAATGGCGCGCAGCCAGTGGCTGACGATGACCGGCTCGCTATCCTCACCCGTTACATGCGTTTGGTGTTGGCCGCTCTATAGAAGGATGCAGGCATGAAAGCTTGGCGTGTAATGCTGTTGGCAGTGTCGTTTTTAATGTTGAACGGGTGTCTTGTGACCTTTACCCAGGCACCGCTGGTGGCAGAAGCGGCGCCCAAACAATTGCTGGGGCAGTGGACCAGCAAGGATGCCTGGGGGCAGGCGCGCAATCTGAATATCAGCGCCATCGATAAAACCCACTATCAGGCGGTGGTTTTCCCCAAGGGAGAGCCCAAAGCCCGGGAACGTTACCGGTTTATCGTCGCCCGTCATGGCAGCCGCTGGTACGCCTCGGCTGCAGTGCCTGGCCGGCTGGGCGGCAACTACACGCTTAACGGATTCGAATTGACCGACAGCGGGGAACTGGTGATCTACGATCTCGATCTGGAGCAGATCCAGCAAGCGATCAGTCAGTCGGCATTGAGCGGTGAACCGGTCGATACCGCCGAAGGCACGGGCACACTGATCAACAGTCCATCGGCCAAGGTCTTTGCTTACCTGGACGACCCGGCCAACTCTGACGTGTTTGTCGAAGCTGCCCGCTATCAGCGAGTGGCCAAGTAACAACCCCATTCAAGCCCAACCAAGGAGCACCGGGTGGACGATTACCAGCGCACGATTCGCACGTTGTCAGACCGTATCGTACTGGCGCAAACCCCGATCCGCGTACTGGATGCGGTGAAGTGGGACGACAGCATCCGACAGGGCTTTTTAAAGGCCAAAGGCAAGGAAATGCCTGCGGTCAACCGCGACTATTACCTGGGGCGGCCGCTGTCTTTTGACTCGGGCGCGGTGAAGTCCGAGTTCCAGAACATCGAGCGCGATATCACCCGCCAACTGGGGCAATTCAACCCGGTGGGCCAGATCATGCGCCGCATGTGCAAGGAATACCGCATGGTGGTGCGCATGCTCGAAGCGCGCGGCACCGAAGACTTCGGGCTGATCTCCCAGGAGCTCTATGGCGCTGCTTCGGACGCGTTCCATGCCGGTGACCCGACGCTGGCCGATCTGGGCCTGATGATGTCCGACTATCTGGACAACATCGACGGGCGCGGCGCGCTCAAGGACGAAGCCAAGACCCTGACCGCCCAGGACGCCGTACACATGCTGCAAACCCGCCTGAACAAGGTGTTTGGCGAGGCCGAAGATACCATTCGGGTATTTGAGTCCGACGGCATCGTCGCGGATGCCGCGGCGGGCGCCGACTACATCAAGATCCGCACCGACGCGATGTTCAACGAACGTGACGTGCGGGCGCTGGAAGTTCATGAGGGTCTGGTGCACGTTGGGACCACGCTCAATGGTCTTAACCAGCCGATCTGTACCTTTCTGTCCAAGGGGCCGCCTTCATCCACCGTGACCCAGGAAGGCCTGGCGATTCTGATGGAGATCATCACCTTTGCCTCCTACCCGAGCCGACTTCGCAAGCTGACCAACCGTACCCGCGCCATCCATATGGTGGAGGAGGGCGCGGACTTCATGCAGGTGTATCAGTTCTTCCGTGAGCAAGGGTTCGAGATGCCAGAAAGCTATGGCAACGCGAGCCGGGTTTTCCGTGGATCGGTGCCAAATGGCCTGCCATTCACAAAAGACTTGTCCTACCTCAAGGGCTTCATCATGGTTTACAACTACATTCAGCTGGCCGTACGCAAAGGCAAGCTGGAACAAGTGCCGCTGCTGTTCTGTGGCAAAACCACGCTGGAAGACATGCGTACCTTGCGTCAGTTGGTGGATGAAGGATTGGTGGTTGCCCCCAAATACCTGCCGGAGCAGTTTCGTGACATGAACGCGCTGTCGGCCTGGATGTGCTTCTCCAACTTCCTCAACCACCTGAGCCTGGACCGGATCGAAGCGGACTACTCGAATATTTTATAAACCCTGTGAGAGCGGGCTTGCTCGCGATGCAGACGCTGTGGTGTTTCAGTTGAGCCGCGTCGATGCAATCGCGAGCAAGCCCGCTCCCACACCCAGACCTATTCAGGCGACAGGCGATTGGTTCTGATGAAAACTCTGGCTGCACTCTGCCTGCTGTTATCGCTCAGCGGATGCAGCTCATTGCTGTTCTACCCCGAGCCCGGCCAGCCGATAACCCCGACTGCCGCAGGGTTGAAATACAGTGATGTGCTGATCACCGCGGCCGATGGCACCCGCCTGCATGGCTGGTGGCTACCCGCCAAACAAGGCGTGCCGCTAAAGGGCACGGTGCTGCACCTGCATGGCAACGGCGGCAACCTGGCGTATCACCTGGGCGCAACCGCCTGGTTGCCCGCCCAGGGCTATCAGGTGCTGATGCTCGACTATCGCGGTTATGGCCTGTCCCAGGGCGCGCCGGGTTTGCCGGCGGTGTATCAGGACATCGGCGCGGCCTTTGACTGGTTGCAACACCAACCCCAGACGCAAGGCCAGCCATTGATTGTGCTGGGGCAAAGCCTGGGCGGGGCGATGGGCCTTCATTACCTGAGCGGGCACCCGGCGCAACGGGCACGGGTCAAGGCGATGGTGCTCGATGGCGTACCGGCCAGCTATCGCGAAGTGGGGCAGTTTGCCTTGAGCACGTCCTGGCTGACCTGGCCGTTGCAAGTGCCGTTGTCGTGGCTGGTGCCCGACGCCGACAGTGCCGTGTATGCGATGCCTGGAATGGAGGGGGTGCCGATGCTGATCTTCCACAGCCTGGATGATCCGGTCGTGCCGCTTTCCAATGGCCTGCGACTGTATCAAGCTGCGCCCCTGCCCAAAGTGCTGCAACTGACACGTGGCGGCCACGTGCAGACGTTTGCCGACCCGACCTGGCGCCAGGTAATGCTGCGCTACCTGGATGACCCGCAACACTTTAATGGCGTGCGGCGCCTGGGCGAAATTCCCAATTACCCCGCCTCACCGGATTTGACTACAGCTGCTGAACCAGAGAGCCAACAATGAGTGAAGAACGTAACGCCATCCCCCTGATCATTACCGGTATATGCACCATCCTCGGCACCGTGGGCGCCCTGTGGTACTACGGTTACCTGCACTTCGCCAAGCCTGAAGATGCGCTGCTGCTCAGCGACTTCACCATGCTCAAGACCATCCCGGGCGAAGACTACAAAGTCTCGCTCACGCCAGCCAGTCAGGTGGCGCAGTGCATTGACGGCATCATCGTATTGTTCGACACCGAGCAAAAAGGCCTGACCGGGGTACTGGTCAATAACAAGAAACAGGCCGTGCGTTGCCTGGGCCAGGAAACACCGAAGCTGGAGCAGTAACGTTCTGTTGTGGGAGCGGGCTTGCTCGGGATGGTATCGCCTCGGTTTGCCTGACGAACCGCGCTGTCTGCATCGCGAGCAAGCCCGCTCCCACCGTTGTGGATTTATATGCGCCCAAAAAAAGCCCCGCCTGATCACTCAGGCGGGGCTTTTTTTACAGGGGGTTACTGCATCGACGAACGCGGCGCGACCGGCTGGTTGTCGTTGGAGATAGTCACTTCAACACGACGGTTCGAGGCGCGGCCCGAATCGGTCGCGTTACTCGCTACCGGGTACTCCTTGCCATAACCCTTAGCCACGATACGGGTAGGGTCTACGCCTTTGCGTACCAGTGCATTACGCACCGACTCGGCGCGGCGCTCAGACAAGGTCTGGTTGAAAGCTGCCGAGCCGACGCTGTCGGTGTAACCCTCGACAATCACCTTGCGGTCCGGGTTCTGCATCAGGTACTCAGCCAGGGTATTGATGTTGCGCATACCGTTGGGCTGCAGGTCGGACTTGCCGAACTGGAACAGCACGTCACCAAAGGTCACCAGTGTGCCGCGCTCAGTCTGCTTGGCGTTCATGCCCTTGAGTTGCTTGATCTGTGCATCGCGCGCTTCAAGCAGTGCCTGGGCACGGGCCGATGCGGAGTTCTTCAGGTTGTTTTCAGCGGTACGCAAGGCAATGGTTTGCTTGGCCAATTCAACACGCTGGTTGGTCAGGTAGGCCAACTGGTCAACCTTGGAATCGTCTTCCTTGTTCAGAAAGGCCTTTTCAGCCTTGTCCAGCCAGTCGCCTGCGTCCTTGGTTTCAAGGGCTGCAACCTTGGTGGCTTCCGGGTTGGTTTGCAGGGCCGAGAAGTTGGTCTTGGCATTTTCCAGATTGACGTTTGGCTGGTGCGAGCACGCCGCCAGGCCAACGCTTAGAGCTAACAGGGCGGGGATCATTACTGTATTGCGCATGATATTTAGTCCTTTCTATCGATTAGGGTGCTGTGTCGCCAGGTGCAGTCAAAAAAGGGCAGCGCTTACTGAGCGCTGCGCATGCCTTCCTGACGCAGTTGCTGAACGGCATTCTGAGCATCCTGAACGGCCTTCTCTGCCTTGGCGGCCTGGGCTTTGCGTTCTGCTACACGAGCATCCCACTCTGCTTGCTCGGACAAACGACGGGCCTCGTCGTATTTTTTGTCATGCATGGCCAACTCGGCCTGCTTGAGCTTGTCCTGAGCCGACTTCATTTCTACCGGTGCATATTCAGTAGCGCCTGCGCTCACGGCGTTATTCACGGCCGATTGAGTCACTGCGTACTGCTCTGACGGAGGGTTGCCAGCACAACCGGCCAAAACGAAGCTGGTGCCGATTGCCAGCGCAGCCAGTTTTAGCCCGCGCAGGCGAGGCGAGGTGGTTTTGACAGTGCGGGTCATCATGGTCTTCAACTCCATTGGGAAACTCCTTAAAAACATCAAGTCCATCACGACGGTGGTGTCACTGGCAGTGTTGCAATACAGGTTCCAGCGGTGATGGTTAATGGCTGTGACCGGAGCGCTTTTTGAATAGTTCAATAAAAGATGGCAAATGGCCTAAAAGATTATTTGACCGATTGGTCAGGCGCGCATTTAAGTTTTGCCCGGGGTTTGACTTGTCAAAAGCAGGCGTTGCACAGCACTCTTGAGGAACGAGCTGTCCCCGGATACTGCTGGAGAAACTGCTGATGACCGATATTGATGCACGCTTGCGCGATGATGTTCACCTGCTGGGCGAACTGTTGGGTAATACGATTCGTGACCAATACGGCGAAGCATTTCTCGCCAAGATCGAGCGTATCCGCCAGGGGGCCAAGGCCGACCGGCGCGGCACCACGGGCGAGGAATTGAGCGCGATTCTGGATGCCCTGAGCGACGATGAAGTGCTGCCGGTGGCGCGGGCGTTCAACCAGTTTTTGAACCTGGCAAACATTGCCGAGCAGTACCAGCTGATCCACCGGCGTGAAGAAGGGCAGGCCGAGCCATTTGAGGCGCTGGTCTTGCCGCAGTTGCTCGAACGGCTGCTTGCCGAAGGGCATAAACCCGAGTCGCTGGCGCGCCAGGTCGGCCGTCTGGATATCGAGCTGGTGCTCACCGCGCACCCTACCGAAGTGACCCGCCGTACCCTGATTCAGAAGTACGATGCCATCGCCGAGCAACTGGCTGCCCAGGACCACCGTGACCTGACCCTTGCGGAAAAATCCGAGATCGAACAGCGCTTGCAGCGGCTGATCGCCGAAGCCTGGCACACCGAAGAAATCCGTCGCACCCGTCCCACCCCTGTGGATGAGGCCAAGTGGGGTTTTGCGGTCATCGAACATTCGTTGTGGCACGCCGTGCCGCATATGTTGCGCAAGGCTGACAAGGCTCTGCATGCGGCCACCGGGCTGCATTTGCCCCTGGAGGCGGCCCCGATCCGCTTTGCTTCCTGGATGGGCGGCGACCGTGACGGCAACCCCAATGTCACCGCCAGCGTGACCCGTGAAGTGTTGTTGCTGGCGCGCTGGATGGCGGCGGATTTGTACCTGCGTGATATCGACAAACTGGCGGCTGACCTGTCGATGCAGCAGGCCACTGCGCAACTGCTGGCTGCAGCCGGGGAGAGTGCCGAGCCGTATCGTGCCGTGCTCAAGCAATTGCGTGAGCGCCTGCGGGCCACCCGCAACTGGGCCCATAGTGCCTTGAGCAGCGCGCACGCTGCCCCGGCAGAGGTGTTGCAGGACAATCGCGATCTGCTGGCGCCGTTGCAGCTTTGCTATCAATCGCTGCATGCCTGCGGCATGGGCGTGATCGCGGATGGGCCATTGCTCGATTTCCTGCGCCGGGCCGTGACGTTCGGCCTGTTTCTGGTGCGCCTCGATGTGCGTCAGGACGCGGCTCGACACGCTTCGGCCATGACCGAAATCACCGATTATCTGGGGCTGGGCCGCTATGAAGACTGGGACGAAGATGCCCGTCTGATTTTCCTGATGCGCGAGCTGAGCAACCGTCGTCCGCTATTGCCCGGTTACTTCAAGCCCGGTGCCGACACTGCCGAAGTGTTGGCAACCTGCCGTGAGGTGGCCGCTGCACCGGGGGCGTCACTGGGTTCATATGTGATCTCGATGGCCGGCGCTGCTTCTGATGTGCTGGCGGTGCAACTGCTGCTCAAAGAGTCGGGGCTTGAACGCCCGATGCGTGTGGTTCCGTTGTTTGAAACCCTGGCCGACCTGGACAATGCGGGGCCGGTGATCGAGCGGCTGCTGCTGTTGCCGGGCTATCGCGCCCATCTGCAAGGGCCGCAGGAAGTGATGATCGGGTATTCCGACTCGGCCAAGGACGCCGGCACCACGGCGGCCGCCTGGGCGCAGTACCGGGCACAGGAATCGTTGGTCAACATCTGTCGGGAACAAGACGTTGAACTGCTGTTGTTCCATGGTCGCGGTGGCACCGTAGGTCGCGGCGGCGGCCCGGCCCACGCGGCGATTCTGTCGCAGCCGCCGGGCTCGGTGGCGGGACGTTTCCGCACCACGGAGCAGGGCGAAATGATTCGCTTCAAGTTCGGCCTGCCGGACATCGCCGAGCAAAATCTCAACCTGTATCTGGCGGCCGTGCTGGAAGCCACCTTGCTCCCGCCGCCCCTGCCGGAGCCGGGTTGGCGGGTGTTGATGGACGAACTGGCGGCAGACGGGGTCAAGGCCTACCGCGGTGTGGTGCGTGACAATCCGCAGTTCGTCGAGTACTTCCGTCAGTCGACGCCGGAGCAGGAGCTGGGTCGTTTGCCATTGGGCAGTCGTCCGGCCAAACGCCGGGCGGGGGGGATTGAAAGCCTGCGGGCCATCCCGTGGATTTTCGGCTGGACCCAGACCCGTCTGATGCTGCCTGCCTGGCTGGGCTGGGAAACCGCCTTGAGCCAGGCGCTGGTCCGTGGTGAAGGCGAGCAACTGGCGCAAATGCGCGAGCAGTGGCCGTTCTTCCGCACCCGCATCGACATGCTGGAAATGGTTCTGGCCAAGGCTGATGCCGATATCGCCCGGCTCTACGACGAACGTCTGGTGGCCCCGGAACTGCTGCCATTGGGTGTGCATTTACGCGACTTATTGTCGCAGGCATGCACCGTGGTGCTGGGGCTGACCGGCCAGGCACAGTTGATGGCTCATAGCCCGGAGACGCTTGAGTTCATCCGTTTGCGCAATACCTACCTTGACCCTCTTCATCTACTGCAGGCCGAACTGCTGGCGCGTTCGCGGCGCCAGCAAGCGGCCCAGGACAGCCCTCTGGAACAAGCGTTGCTGGTAACTGTGGCCGGGATCGCGGCGGGATTGCGCAACACCGGCTAAAGCAAAAGAGAGGCAAATGTCGCGCCAGAGCGGGCGCAGGCACGGCAGACCGGATGCCGATCCCTGCGCGGGCGCGACACTTTATTGTGGGGTTGCGACCTGTGACACCCGGCCGCACGGGGCGGATTACCTGTAATTTTTCCTACTTTGGGCGGCTTGTGTGGGCCGGGCCTGCTGTGTATCTTGATCAGCCCTTGGCCGTTTTGATGGCCATAACCCGATTTTGAGATTGGCCCAAAGAGGCGAGTCTGTTGTCATTTAAATAAAAAATTTGAGGAGCACATCGATGCGCGTAATTCTGCTGGGAGCTCCCGGGGCCGGTAAAGGTACTCAGGCAAAGTTCATCACTGAAAAATTTGGCATCCCGCAAATCTCCACCGGCGACATGTTGCGTGCAGCTGTTAAAGCCGGGACCGAGCTGGGCCTGATCGCCAAAGGCGTAATGGACAGCGGTGGTCTGGTATCTGACGATCTGATCATCAATCTGGTGAAAGAGCGTATCGCTCAGCCGGATTGCGTAAACGGTTTCCTGTTCGACGGTTTCCCGCGCACCATTCCGCAAGCTGAAGCACTGGTCAAAGCCGGTGTCGAGCTGGACCACGTGCTGGAAATCGCCGTTGAAGACGAAGAGATTGTTCAGCGCATTGCTGGCCGTCGTGTACACGAAGCCTCGGGCCGCGTTTACCACACTGTCTACAACCCGCCTAAAGTTGAAGGCAAGGACGATGTGACCGGCGATGAGCTGGTTCAGCGTAAAGACGACACCGAAGAAACCGTTCGTCACCGCCTTTCGGTTTACCATTCGCAGACCAAGCCGTTGGTGGACTTCTACCAAAAGCTGGCCGCTGCCCAGGGCAAGCCGAAGTACAGCCACGTCGAAGGCGTTGGCTCGGTAGAATCGATCACTGCCAAGGTGCTTGAAGCCCTGAGCTGATAAGTCGATTTTGCTCTGTAACAACAGCCCGCTTGCGGGCTGTTGTTGTTTATACTGCTGAACTTTTTTCAATTTGATTCTGACGGGAACACCGATGAGCACCTTGCTGGCCCTGGATACCGCGACTGAAGCTTGCTCTGTTGCCTTGCTGCACGATGGCAAGGTTACGAGCCACTACGAGGTGATCCCGCGCCTGCATGCGCAAAAGCTGTTGCCGATGATTAAAGAACTGCTGGCTCAGGCCGGAGTCGAGCTGTCGGCGGTGGAAGCCATTGCCTTCGGACGCGGGCCGGGCGCCTTTACCGGTGTGCGCATCGCCATTGGTGTGGTGCAGGGCCTGGCCTTCGCCCTGGAGCGCCCGGTGTTGCCGATCTCCAACCTGGCGGTCCTGGCCCAGCGCGCCTATCGCGAGCACGGCGCCACCCAGGTGGTGTCCGCCATTGATGCGCGCATGGACGAAGTGTATTGGGGCTGCTACCGCGAGCAGGCAGGCGAAATGCGTCTGCAAGGCGCTGAAGCCGTATTGGCGCCCGAGGTTGCCGCCTTGCCCGATGGCGCCGCCGGTGACTGGTTTGGCGCAGGCACCGGCTGGGGTTACGCCGAGCGGTTGAGCGTCAAACCGTACGCGATGGATGCGGGCATGTTGCCTCACGCCGAAGACCTGCTGACACTGGCCCGATTTGCCTGGGCCCGTGGCGAGGCCATCCGCGCCGATGACGCACAGCCGGTGTACCTGCGCGACAAGGTGGCGACGCCTAAAGCAGAACGTTGATGGTTCTCGTGTGGGAGCGGGCTTGCTCGCGATGCCAACAACACGGTTTGTCTGAATCACCACGTTGATGCCATCGCGAGCAAGCCCGCTCCCACAGGGGGTATGTCCCTACAGTGGATTTGCTTAGTCCGGCCAGCGCCGCTAAATTGTAACTATCGCTACCGAGCTTGCTGCCATGCGCATTGACGGCTTTTCTTCCCAGTCCTACCCGATCAAGCGCAAGCCGCGTAAAGGCCAGCCGCTGCTTGATGAATCGGTTGAGGACAGTGAAGGCCCGCTCGACAGCGCCCCGCAAGCTACCCGTACGTCATCCTCCGGCGAACGCATCAGCCAGTTGCCGACCCGCCAGCAAGACATGATCTTCCAGCGCGCCATGAGCAAAAGCACGGCCAGGGCCCTCGCCAGTTACCTGAGCACGGCAGGCTTTATCGATTGGGAAATAGAAGTACAGACCCTGGACCTGTACATTTGAATTCATGACTGACCTCCCGTATTACCTAGGTTGCCCGTCCTGGAGTGAAAACGCCTGGCGCGAAGGCCTGTACCCGCAAAACGCCCGCCCGGCTGACTTTCTGAGCCTTTACGCGCAAGTGTTCAATGCCGTCGAAGGCAACACCACTTTCTACGCCCGCCCGGCACCGGCCACGGTAGAACGCTGGGCGCAAAGCATGCCCGGGCACTTCAGGTTTACCGCCAAGTTCCCGCGGGATATCAGCCACGGCGGTGATTTGCGAGAGCAGGGGCACGCTGCACAAGACTTCTTGCAACTGTTGCGGCCCTTGGGAGCGCGCGTAGCGCCCCTTTGGCTGCAACTGCCGGCAAGCTTCGGCCCACAGCGCCTGGCAGAGCTGGTGAGCTTTGTGGACGCTCTGGAGCGCCCGCTGGCGGTTGAAGTGCGTCATCCGGAGTTCTTTGCCAAGGGCGATGCCGAACGGTTGCTCAACCGCTTGTTGATGGATCGCGGAGTCGAACGCATTTGTCTTGATCCGCGGGCCTTG
>JBILYW010000447.1:0-3863 GCA_044377555.1 Pseudomonas sp. | reverse complement strand
TTTCAACCGGAGCTGGCGCGACCGCCGTCGCAGGCGCGCCCTCGAGTGCTGGCGCAATATCGGCTTCAGGCGAGTCCGCCGACTGCACCCCGGGGGCGGCCGCTATGGCAACTGCCGGGTCCACAGGTGCCTCGCTGCCAGCCTCAAGCCTGGCCAGTTGATTGTTTTTCAAATCAATCAGACGTTGCAGTTTGTCCAGCTGGCTTTGCAAGTCTTGCATGCGGCTTTGCAGTTCGGCGTTTTCACGGCGGCTGCTGTCCAGCCCTTCCTGGGCCACCGCCAGTTTGTCATTGACCTGACTGGCATCCCCCGCAGCGCCCTTGCCCACTGCTTTGCCCGCCTGCCCCGACACCAGACTCAGACCGTCCCGGGTCGGCGTTTTGGCAACCGGGGTCAGCGCTGGCTGGCGACCGGTTGCATCCAGTTGCTGGGCCAGCGGCACAGTGCGACGACCGTTACGCCAGTCAGCATTTTGCGAAGCAACTTCGTTGATGGCCTTGGCCTGAGCCAACTGCACGCTTTGCGTGGCATCCGGCAGGCGCAGCACCTGGCCGGTTTTGAGACGATTGATATTGCCGTTGATAAAGGCATCAGGGTTCAGGGCCTGAATCGCCAGCATGGTCTGCTGGACCGAGCCACCATTGCGCGCCTTGGCGGCGATTTCCCACAGGGTGTCGCGGGCCGTGGTGGTGTATTGCCCAGGCTCGGCAGATGCCGAAGCAGGTGCCGATGTAGCAGCAGCGGCTGCGGTCTGGGGCGAGAACTTTGCAGGGTCGAGCAGGACACTGTAGTCGCGCAGCAAGCGGCCGTTTGGCCACATCACCTGCACCAGGAATTTTACGAAAGGCTCGGACAGCGGCTGGCTGGAAGTCACGCGCAGCACGCTCTTGCCGTCGGCGTTAATCACCGGAGTAAAGCGCAGATCCTCCAGAAAGGCCGGCCGTGGCACGCCTTCGTTGCTGAAGTCCTGGGCCGGGGCCAGGCTCGGCACCACTTGCGCGGCCGTCAGATCCTTGACGTCCAGCAACTCGATTTCGGCCAGCAACGGCTGATTCAGGGTCGACTTGAGGGTCAGCTCCCCGAGCCCAAGCGCCTGTGCCATACCGGATGACAGCGCCGAAGCGGCGGCGATTGCTAACACTAATTTGCGAACCTGAACCATAGCCTCTTCCTTATTGGTACAGACCTCGTCCCACGAGACCTGTATAGCTGCTGCCTGAAGGCAGGGCCCGGGGCTTTCGCCACCCGGCACACTACCCCGTTACACCTGCAAGCCCTGACAGCAGCTTAACTGCGACGACCGCCGCTGGTCCTCTGTGACAACCTGCTACAAATTGGCGCCAAGTATCTTTTACAGCAGGCCTTTTATCAACAACTCAGCCAACTGCACGGCGTTCAGCGCAGCGCCCTTGCGCACGTTGTCCGAAGTCAGCCACAGGTTGAGCTGCGATGTGTCGTCCACACCATGACGCACGCGTCCGACGTACACCACGTCTTGCCCGACTGCATCCCCTACAGCTGTAGGATAGTCGCCATCTTCAACAAGTTCGATGCAGTCCCCCGCCTCAAGAGCGGCATTGACCGCCTTCAGATCCACCGGCCCGGCCAACTGCAGCGACACACTGAAGCTATCGCCAAAAAACACCGGCACTTGAATGCAAGTGACCGACATTTTCAGCGCGGGCATGCCCAGCACTTCGCGCAGTTCGGTCACCAGGCGTTTTTCCAGCGGCACATGCCCCTGGGCGTCCGGCTTGCCGACCTGGGCCAACAGGTTGAACGCCACCTGACGATCAAAAAAGCTGGTTTCCAGCGGGTGCAGATTCAGCAGTGCCGTGGTTTGGCGTGCCAGCTCGGCAACCGCTTCACGCCCCTGGGTAGAAACCGCCAGGCACGCGGTCACATTGAGCTGCTCGATCTGGAGCAAACCGCGCAAGGGGGCCAGAGCCACCGCGAGGGCTGTCGCCGAAGGGCTTGGGCTGCTGACCTGCACCGGCTGCGGCAAACCGGTCAATGCCTGTGCATTGGCCTCCGGCACCACCTGCGGCGCCTGGGCCGAAGGCAAGGCACCGGACAAGTCCACGATCATGCAACCGGCGGCGTGCGCCTTGGCGGCAAAGCTCAGGGTAACGGCGGGACCAGCAGCAAAGAATGCAAGCTGTACCTTGCTGAAATCGAACTCGTCGACTTCACGCACTCTTACGTTTTTGCCTCGAAAAGGCACCGAATGCCCGACTGACTCGCTGCTGGCCAGCAAGTGCAAGTCTGCTATCGGGAAATCACGCTCTTCCAGGATCTGTACGATGGTTTCGCCGACAGTGCCGGTGGCGCCAACGACGGCGATATCAAAGGACTGGCTCATGTGTCTACCTCAGGCGAAACGTGGGGAGCGGCACTGTACCGGGCGCAACCCCGGTAGGCAACGCGCCAGCCTCTTTGATAGTGCGCCGGTTGCAGTGCTGCCACTGACGGCCCCATCGCGGGCAAGCCCGGAGCCCACAGGTTTTGCGGTATGTGTAAAACGCGCCCAACAAAAAGCCCGCCTCTCTGGCGAGAGGCGGGCCCGGGGTTGCCAGGGGCGAATTAACGCTCCAGCAAGATCCGCAGCATGCGGCGCAACGGCTCGGCCGCGCCCCACAACAACTGGTCGCCCACGGTGAACGCACCAAGGAACTGAGAACCCATGTTCAGCTTGCGCAAACGGCCAACCGGCACATTCAGGGTGCCTGTCACCCTGGTCGGGCTCAGCTCTTGAATGCTGGCTTCACGCTGATTCGGCACCAGCTTGACCCAAGGGTTGTGCTGGCTGATCAGGTCTTCGATATCGGCAATCGGCACATCTTTGTTCAGCTTGATGGTCAATGCCTGGCTGTGGCAGCGCATCGCACCGATACGCACGCAGATACCGTCTACAGGAACCGGGTTCTTGAAGCGACCCAGGATCTTGTTGGTTTCGGCCTGGGCCTTCCACTCTTCGCGGCTTTGACCGTTCGGCAGCTCTTTGTCGATCCACGGGATCAGGCTGCCGGCCAGTGGCACGCCGAAGTTCTCGGTCGGGTAGGCATCGCTGCGCATGGCTTCGGCAACACGACGATCAATGTCGAGGATGGCGCTGGCCGGGTCGGCCAGTTGATCCGCAACAGCAGCATGGGTCGCGCCCATTTGCTTGATCAGCTCACGCATGTTCTGCGCACCGGCGCCCGAAGCCGCCTGGTAGGTCATGGCACTCATCCACTCAACCAGACCCGCTTCAAACAGGCCACCCAGGCCCATCAGCATCAGGCTGACGGTGCAGTTGCCGCCGATGTAGTTCTTGGTGCCCGCATCCAGCTGCTGGTCAATCACGCGACGGTTGACCGGGTCCAGAACGATAACCGCGTCATCCTGCATCCGCAGGCTCGACGCCGCATCGATCCAGTAACCTTGCCAGCCCGCCTCGCGCAGCTTGGGGAACACCTCGGTGGTGTAGTCGCCGCCCTGGCAGGTCAGGATCACATCGAGGGTTTTTAACTCTTCAATGTTGTAAGCATCCTTGAGCGGGGCAATATCCTTGCCCACGGACGGACCTTGTCCACCGACATTGGAGGTAGTGAAAAACACTGGCTCGATAAGATCGAAATCCTGCTCTTCCAGCATCCGCTGCATGAGCACGGAACCAACCATACCGCGCCAACCGACCAGACCTACACGCTTCATCACAACGACACCTTTAACAAAAAGTGGGGTCGTTACTTCCACCAACAGGAAGTAACGGGCCAGAGAGATTACAGATTCTGTAGCGCGGCGACTACTGCATCGCCCATTTCCTGTGTTCCGACCCTGGTGCAACCCGCCGACCAGATGTCACCGGTACGCAAACCCTG
>JBILYW010000038.1:0-11578 GCA_044377555.1 Pseudomonas sp. | reverse complement strand
GTTGATGTGTCTGGATCAGATTTGGCGGGCGCTGCCCCCCCACAGATTCACGGCCGTTGATGCTTGTGCCCGACCACACTCAACTCCGGCGTCTGCACCCGGCGCTGGCTCAAATACCGGGTGCAGCTCACGCGCAGGAACGAGGCAAAGGGCTCGGGCCCACAGTTTATGTTGTCTGGATCAGATTTAGCCGGCGCTGAAATTTTTGTGGGAGCGGGCTTGCTCGCGATACAGGCAGCACGGTGTCTCTGACAAACCGCGTTGATTTCATCGCGAGCAAGCCCGCTCCCACAGTTGATGTGTCTGGATCAGATTTGGCGGGCGCTGCCCCCCACAGATTCACGGCCGTTGATGCTTGTGCCCGACCACACTCAACTCCGGCGTCTGCACCCGGCGCTGGCTCAAATACCGGGTGCAGCTCACGCGCAGGAACGAGGCAAAGTTGACCACTTCACCCCGGTAATCCATCACCTCTTCGTACAGCTTGGCCACCAACTGGTTGGTGGTCATGCCGTCGTTCTGGGCGATATCACTGAGGATGTCCCAGAACTGGTTTTCCAGGCGCAAGGTGGTGACCACGCCGCAAATACGCAATGACCGCGAGCGCGACTCATACAAAATCGGATCGGCTTTGACATAAAGCTCACACATGGCCACACCCTCTTCTTACAAAGTAATCTTCGTACCGAGCAACCCAAGGAACGCCGCCAGCCACGCAGGGTGCGCAGGCCAGGCCGGTGCCGTGGCCAGATTGCCCTGCACATGGGCCTTGGTCACATCGATATCGATGTAGGTGCCGCCCGCCAGACGAACTTCTGGGGCGCAAGCCGGGTAAGCGCTGCACTCACGACCTTCCAGCGTTCCGGCCGCAGCCAGCAGTTGCGCCCCGTGGCACACGGCGGCAATCGGTTTACCCGCCTTGTCGAAGTCACGTACCAGCTCCAGCACTTTTTCGTTCAAGCGCAGGTATTCCGGCGCACGGCCACCCGGCACCACCAGCGCGTCGTAATCACTGGCGTTAACCTTGTCGAAATCAAAATTCAGGGCAAACAGATGGCCCGGCTTTTCGCTGTAAGTCTGGTCGCCTTCAAAGTCGTGGATGGCGGTGCGCACGGTCTGGCCCGAGGTTTTACCCGGGCAGACCGCATGCACCTGATGACCGACCATCAACAGCGCCTGAAACGGCACCATCACTTCGTAGTCTTCGACGTAATCGCCAACCAGCATCAGAATCTTTTTCGCTGCCATGGTACGTGCTCCTTTGAGGTAGACCTTGGGCCACTAAGAGTAGCCAAGGTACCTCCTGAGCGCCTACACGGGTAATAGCCAGGTACTACAGGCTTACTTCAACAAACCATCTGCCTGCAGCAAGGTTTCAAGGCAGTGTTCCTGAATGTTGTAGAACGCCTTGAGCTCCTGGATTTTCACCAACAGTTGCGCCGGGTCCAGCGGTTCGGCGCGTTTGACCGCGAGGATCATCTTGTTTTTGTTGGTGTGTTCCAGGGAGATGAACTCGAACACCTTGGTTTCATAACCGCAGGCTTCAAGGAACAGGGCACGCAGGCTGTCAGTCACCATTTCGGCCTGCTGGCCCAGGTGCAGGCCGTATTGCAGCATCGGCTTGAGCAGCGCCGGGCTCTGGATTTGCAGACGGATCTGTTTATGGCAGCACGGCGAGCACATGATGATCGCCGCCCCGGAACGAATCCCCATATGGATCGCGTAATCGGTAGCAATGTCACAGGCATGCAGCGCGATCATCACGTCGATCGGGGTGGGCGCAAAACTGCGCACATCGCCATGCTGGAATGTCAGGCCGGGATGTTCCAGCCGCTGGGCGGCGTTGTTGCACAGCGTGACCATGTCTTCACGCAGCTCAACACCGGTCACGACACCTTCGGCTTGCAGGCTGTGGCGCAGGTAATCGTGGATCGCAAAGGTCAGGTAACCCTTGCCCGAACCAAAATCCACCACTTTGATCGGCTGGTCGAGCTTGAGCGGCGAGTTGCTCAGGGCGTGGGAAAACACCTCGATAAACTTGTTGATCTGCTTCCACTTGCGCGACATCGCCGGGATCAGCTCTTGCTGCTTGTTGGTGACCCCCAGATCCGCGAGAAATGGACGCGTCAGGTCCAAAAAGCGATTTTTCTCACGGTTGTGCTCAGCTGACGGCACTTCCCGCTCTTGCTGGCTTTTGCCTTTGAACAGCGAGCTTTTGCCCTTCTTGCTGTATTCCAGCTGCACTTCGTCGGTCAGCGTCAGCAAGTGTGCGTTCTTGAACGCTTCCGGCAGCAGCGCAGCAATGTTGGCCACGCCCTCTTCCAGCGGGAAATTCTTGGTGATATCGCGGGTTTTGTAGCGGTATACAAACGACAGGCAAGGCTGATCCTTGACCGTGACCTGCTTGATGATGACCCGCTGCAACTCGGCCTCCGGGCCGACGTACTTGGCCAGCACCAGCTTGATAAAGGAGTTCTGGGCCAGACCGGTTTCCAGCAGGTTCAAAAATTGCGCACGATGATCCGGCACAGACGGGGCGGTGGGAGCAGTCACTGACATTGAAAAAGGTGCCTCGGGGGTGCAGGAGGGGCGGGATCGGAAAAACAATGGCGGGTATTTTAGGCGGGTTGGGCGCGCAGGGCACGGGGTAATTTTAGGTGCTATACGAGAGGGTTAGGTTATCGGCTCAATACGTGCCTTTTCGAGTCAGTCAAACCAAAGAGATGCCGGCCGGCAAATGTACAGAGTACGTAACAAGTGAGACATCCAATTAAAACCAATAAAACCTATTATTGACTAAATTAAACAATTACATATAACCATCACTGGTTCCCGTGCAACATCCATATTGATCACCCGCATCATAGGTGTTGCCGCCAACAATAATACTAATACCAACATTGCCCACATTATGAGGCGGTGGCGGTGCAGTAGGAATTACGGGGCCTGATGGACTGTATGTACCACCGAATACTGGACCACGGCTGCCTCCGCCAGCCCCGCCACTGCTCGTTTCATCGGGTACCACCACAGAAGACGGCAGCAATTCACCTGTATCCGATGTCCAGTTGCAAGACAGCATCATATTCGCATACGCCATTCTGATGGTATTTCGATCAACAATCCTCATATCCGGCGCGCACATATAATCGAGGTAATTGTCGGAAGGCGAATTTATAAAGAAATCACTAGCAGATTTTATAATTTGCTTAACTGCTTGAGAATTTCTAATTGCATGCAAGCCTGCACCTACAGAAACCAATGCAAAAAACCCTACCAATCCAGCGCTTGCACCTGCCAACACAGTCATTGTCCCTATTACTCCAGCGACGTTCCCAACAAGGCTTACTACATCGCCATCGCTGATACCCTCGCCCTCCCTAACATCAATTCCAATTTTCAAAAAGGTTATGGTGCCTGCAACAATATTCGTTGGCACACTAACAATCGGCACATAGGGGCCCGCCAACCTAGTGATTGAAGTAACACTCGCAACGACTGCTCCGGCCTGCGCAGTTTGATTCAAAAGCACCATACCATTACTATTTACTACAAACTGATCAGCCACTGCTGCCGCACCCGCTCCAACAGTAATACCATCATTTAAAACACCTACAATTATTTCTGCCTTTCCCGCCATCTGTTATTCCTCAATTATTGTTTTAAACGCCAGAGTCATCCTGACCTGATCGCACTTGACCGAAGGTGATCGAGCGGCATGGGGGATTCGCCCATCGAACACAACCACTCTCTTTGATTTAGGAAGTACCGCCTTAATAATGTTTTCTTTAGTATCATCGTAAAAAATCAGCTCGCCACCCCAAGAAGTCGGCCAATATTCATTGCAAAATACGATAATCGTTAACCCCGGATGAACCTTATTATCTCGATGAATAATCGTGTCCTGCCCGAATGTCTGCCCATTTGCATAAACACCTAACAAGGTCGCTTTAAATTTATGCAATGCCAGAAATCGCTCCCACACACCCGTCAAAAAACCCCAAGACTGATTGCCCCTCAATTCCTCAAGACTTGACTGACCCAACGGGCGCCCCTTGCCTGCTATAAATACATGCCAGCATGGCCTCACAAAGGGTAATTCCTCATAGTTTGGCCAGTTATACCGCCACACCGCCCCCTTAAGCTGAACATTGATCTCACTCTCTTCAGCCTCTGTCAAAAAATCATCAATGACATAAACTGAATCGTCAACTCTCTCTATCCTCATTAAATAACCCCTTGTAGCAATATCGATTATAAATACCGCACCTAATCATAAAAAAAACAAAGTAACCTGTCGCCAAGCACGAATAAATAATCATAATATAACCGCCACCATTACTATATTTTGACCACCACTCTATCTGCTGACGGCTCATCATTAATCGAAACTCATCATCATAAACCGCCCATACAAACTGATTATCACTGCCCGAATCTACAGCCACCCACAACCTCTTAAACTTGTAAATATTCAATTCACCAGTCTCAGTATGAAAAAACTCAATCTTGTAACTGTACTCCCCTTTATCGCGCACCACGTTAAAATGCAAACTTGCTTTTGCCTTGGAAATCCTCAAAGGCCCAGTAACATAAGCACTGCGCAACACCAGTTTTTGAGGCACGGGGGGAATTTCAATCAACGCATCCCACATCATTAGACCAACCCCAAACATGACCAGACCACACAAGAACATAAACACCAATTCACAGCGGGTTGCCACATACCCAGGCGGAATATAAAAAGATGATCTCTTCACTTTAGCCTCAAACCCATATGGACTTAAATTAAACCCCAAGCCTTAAACCAGCAACCCTACCGATGTAGGGGGCCATACATACCCTCTGCCCCTTCCCCCATTCGACCGACAACTATTATTAGCACCATGCGATTCTCAACCCCATATTTAGCCAGCAATGATGAAACGTGATCCCTGACCGTAAAATTACTGATACTCAAGCACCGCGCTATATTCTTGTTTGTGCGCCCTTGCATCAACAAATCAAGCACTTGCTTTTCTCTGCACGTGAGGTTCAATCCCTTCCTCCCAAATCGCCATCCCTATGCAGCAACGATAATCCAATACACATTCAAAAACTGACACACAATAAAACCTAGCCATCATTCAAAAAAATGGCAACAGGAATTTTCACAAAATCAAACATCAGTAATATCGAGACCCACACTACCACCCAGCAGGAATTAACTTACAAATACATAAGAAACAAGAGCACAAACTAATCACTATAAAATCCGACACCTCTGAGCGAAGTGTCGGAAACTTCAAAAACAAGCAATTACAACATCACCAACCGATTCGGTAATTGGTTACGCGGCTGAGTTTTAGGTATGTGCTGCGCAAGCACTTCGGCACAGGCATCGATGCAGGTAATAAAGCCTTCAGCCGTATGCCCCAGCGCCACGCGGCGGACAAAGTCGTTGACGATGGTGCCCCAGTCATTGTCGTCCAGATGACGGGATATCCCTTCATCTACAAGGATTTCGACATAACGCTCCGCCTCGCTGACAAAAATCAGCACGCCAGTGCGCCCCTCGGTGTGGTGCAGTTTTTGTTCAAGAAACTGGCGCCGCGCCAGGTTACTGGCCCGCCAATGCCGCACACGGGGCGGAATCAGGCGGGTGGTGATCGCCGGGATGCGAAAGATCAGGCTAAGGAAGACGAAGCTGGCCCATTGCAGCATCAACAGCCCGTAAATCTGCAGCCCGCCTATCAAGAAGTGCGCCAGGGCCGGAACCACCAGGGCAATCAGGCTGGCCCACAGCAAGGGGATGTAGCTGTAATCGTCGGCGCGGGGCGCCAGTACGGTCACGATTTCGGCATCCGTGCGCTGTTCGGCACGGGTGACGGCCTCTGCGACCTGCTGTTGTTGCTCTTGGGTTAACAAAGCCATAAATATCGATACTCGTTGAAAAGTGAGTTACCAGCCGCCAGAAGCTCCGCCGCCGCCAAAGCTGCCACCACCGCCGCGAAAACCGCCCCCTGCGCCGCCACCGCCGAAACCGCCCCCGCCAAAGCCTCCGGAGCGCGAGCCACCCCCACCGGAGTTGCAGATGCCATAGAACTGGCAGGCAGCTACGACCACCACGAACAACAAAAACAGCAGCAAAACCACGCCCGGGTGCTCACCCACGAAGTCACTGCCGTCGCCTTGCCCGCTGGCGTAGGCCGGCTCGGCCATGGGCGCGCCGCCCAATACTTGCAGGATGGCGCCAACACCGTCGCTGATACCTTGGTTGTAGTTGCCGGTTTTAAAGGCCGGGGTGATGACCTGATTGATGATCACCGAGGACTGTCCGTCGGTCAGTCGGTCTTCCAGGCCGTAGCCGACTTCGATCCGCAACTTGCGGTCGTCGCGGGCCACGATCAGCAACGCACCGGTGTTCTTGTCCTTTTGCCCGATGCCCCAGGCGCGGCCCAGTTGATAGCCAAAGTCTTCGATGGGCGTGCCTTGCAGGTCAGGCACGGTGACCACCACCACTTGCTCGCCAGTGGCTTTTTCGTGAGCCTCAAGGGTTTGCGTCAATTGCTGACGGGTGGCGGGGTCGAGCATTTGCCCTTCGTCCACCACCCGCCCGCTCAGTGCGGGAAAGGTCAACGCCTGGGCCGTGGCTATAAATAGCCAGAGCAGCAGGCCCAACCCCGGTTTTGATACGCGCATCGGCACCTCGGAAGTTGAAGAAAATACCCCACCTCTGTGGGAGCGAGCCTGCTCGCGATGCAGTCAACGCGGCGTGCCTGATCAAACGTGGTGATGCCATCGCGAGCAGGCTCGCTCCCACAATGGGCCTAGAACTTCACTTCTGGCGCTTTGTCGGCATCCGGGGTAGTGGCTTCAAATGTCGGGCGAACCGGCAAGTCGCTGTACATCACCGCATGCCACAAACGCCCCGGGAAGGTGCGTATCTCGGTGTTATAGCGCTCAACGGCGAGGATAAAGTCGCGGCGGGCCACGCTGATGCGGTTTTCCGTGCCTTCAAGTTGTGACTGCAGCGAGAGGAAGTTCTGGTTCGACTTGAGCTCCGGGTAGCGCTCGGACACCACCATCAGTCGGCTCAAGGCCCCGGTCAGCTGATTTTGCGCCTCCTGGAACTGCTTGAGTTTTTCCGCATTATTCAGCGTGCTGGCGTCGACCTGGATCGAGGTGGCCTTGGCCCGCGCCTCGATCACCGCGGTCAGGGTGGCCTGCTCCTGTTTGGCCGCCCCCTTGACCGTCTCGACCAGATTGGGGATCAAGTCCGAGCGACGCTGATACTGGTTCTGCACCTGCGACCAGGCCGCCTTCACCTGCTCGTCGAGGGTCGGGATGGTATTGATCCCGCACCCTGCCAGCAGGCTGCTTAAGGCCATAAGTGCGACAACTTTCCAGCCCAAGGCTCTAACGCTTTGTATTCCCATCGAGTGACGCTCCGAAATAACGACATTAGGTTTATTGACCACGCACCACGCCTAAAAACTCCCGGCAACACTGGATTGCTCGCGGCGAATCAGCTAAAAGACTGCCTGCCATGCAGGAATACTCCAATCTAAAGGTAGGTCAATTCCTTGATTCGAGTAGCACTGTCATCCCTCCAGAACAATATCGCTGCACGAGCGCGGGCTTCCCTCGCTTCAAGTGAGCGGCTGCGCAGAAGAGTCCAATGAGAAATATGTGTTTGCTGGGCATCGTCATCAGCCTGGCCAGTCCCGCCGTGTGGGCACAGACCCCGCCCGCCCCCCTTGCGCCCAAAGACGTGTTTGTTGCGCAACTGCTGCAAAAAATGACCGAGGACGAAAAGATCGGCCAACTGCGCCTGATCAGCATCGGCCCGGAAATGCCCCGCGAAATGATCCGCAAGGAAATCGCCGCAGGCCGTATCGGCGGCACGTTCAACTCCATCAGCCGCGACGAAAACCGGCCGATGCAAGACGCCGCCATGCGCAGCCGTCTGCAAATCCCGATGTTCTTTGCCTATGACGTGATTCACGGTCATCGCACCATTTTCCCGATCAGCCTGGGCCTCGCCTCCAGCTGGGACATGGATGCCATTGGCCTGAGCGGTCGTGTGGCAGCCAAAGAGGCCAGCGCCGACAGCATCGACCTGACCTTCGCTCCAATGGTGGACATCGCCCGCGACCCGCGCTGGGGCCGCACTTCTGAAGGTTTCGGCGAAGACACCTATTTAGTCTCGCGCATCGCACGGGTCATGGTGCAGGCCTACCAGGGCGCATCCCCGGCCCTGGCTGGCAACATCATGGCCAGCGTCAAGCATTTCGCCCTGTATGGCGCAGTCGAAGGTGGACGGGACTACAACACCGTCGACATGAGCCCGACACGCATGTATCAGGATTATCTGCCGCCTTACCACGCAGCCATTGATGCCGGTGCTGGCAGCGTGATGGTGGCCCTGAATTCGATCAATGGCATACCCGCCACCTCGAACATGTGGCTGATGCAGGACTTGCTGCGCAAGGACTGGGGCTTTAAAGGCGTGGCGGTCAGCGACCACGGCGCGATTAACGAACTGATCAAGCACGGTGTGGCCAAAGACAGCCGCGAGGCCGCCAAGCTGGCGATCAAGGCCGGTATCGACATGAGCATGAACGACAAGGCCTATGGCGAAGAATTGCCGGGCCTGCTCAAGTCCGGCGAGGTGCCGCAGAGCGATCTGGATAACGCCGTGCGTGAAGTGCTTGGCGCCAAATACGACATGGGCCTGTTTGCAGACCCTTACCTGCGTATCGGCAAGGCTGAGGATGACCCGGCCGACACCAAGGCCGAAAGCCGCCTGCACCGTGCCGAAGCCCGTGAAGTGGCGCGCAAGAGCCTGGTGCTGCTGAAAAACGAGTCCCAAACCCTGCCCCTGGCCAAACAGGCGCGCATTGCCCTGGTTGGCCCGCTGGCCAAGGCCCCGATCGACATTATGGGCAGCTGGGCGGCAGCCGGTCAGCCGGCGCAGTCTGTCACCGTCTACGACGGCATGCGCACTGCACTCGGCCAACAGGGCACTTTGATTTACGCCCGTGGCGCCAACATCACTGACGACCAGAAAATCGTCGACTACCTGAATTTCCTGAACTTCGATGCCCCCGAAGTGGTCAACGACCCGCGCCCGGCGCAGGTGATGATTGACGAAGCGGTCAAGGCAGCGCAGCAGGCCGATGTGGTGGTCGCGGTGGTGGGTGAGTCGCGGGGCATGTCCCACGAGTCGTCCAGCCGCACCAATCTGGACATCCCTGCCAGCCAGCGCGCACTGATCACGGCGCTCAAGGCTACCGGCAAGCCGTTGGTGCTGGTATTGATGAACGGCCGCCCGTTGTCGATCGATCTCCAGCAGCAGCAGGCTGACGCGGTGCTGGAAACCTGGTTCAGCGGCACAGAGGGTGGCAATGCCATCGCCGACGTGCTGTTCGGCGACTACAACCCGTCAGGCAAATTACCGATTACGTTCCCGCGCTCTGTTGGCCAGATTCCGATGTACTACAGCCACCTGAGCATTGGCCGGCCGTTCACTCCGGGCAAACCGGGCAATTACACCTCACAGTACTTCGATGAGGCCAACAGCCCGCTCTACCCGTTCGGTTACGGCTTGAGCTACACCGATTTCAGCGTGTCGGATGTCAGCCTCTCGGCCAAAACCCTGAAGCCCGGCGCCACACTGACGGCCGGCGTGACGGTAAAAAATACCGGCAAGCGTGCCGGCGAGACGGTAGTCCAGCTGTATGTGCAGGACGTCACCGCGTCCATGAGCCGCCCGGTCAAGGAACTCAAGGACTTCCAGAAAATCATGCTCAAACCCGGCGAGCAGAGAGTGGTGCAGTTCACCCTCGACGAGAACGACCTGAAGTTTTACAACGCACAGTTGAAGCACCTCGCCGAGCCGGGTGAGTTCAACGTGCAAATTGGCCTGGACTCGCAGAACGTTCAGCAAAAAAGCTTCGAACTGCTGTAATTTCGCCCAATTGGCGCAAAGGCCCTGACGGGCCTTTGCGACACTTCTTTTGGGCAATACCCCCTTGACCTTTCCTATCTTTGCACCCGCCTGAAAATGCGTTCGGACAGCGCTGTTTTTTGTGGTAGGGTTCGCGCCCTCAAAATTCAGTACGGCAAGCTTAATTCGGCAAAATTTGGTGACAAACGGTCTAATGCCGTACCCATGGGGCCTACGTCGCTTTTTACACTTTCATACACAAATCAAACATGGATTCAAGCCGAGATCCTACGTTGCAGAGACTCACCAAAACGCATATCTTGTATCTATTCCGCCAGAAAACCCCATATGTAGGGTTTTAGGCAAAAAAGACCAAGCACAACTCAGACGAGATATTCAAGCCCTTTTCTCGCGCCTGTTTGGCTGAACCAAACGTATTCTTGTAAACCAAACCGCTCATGCGGATGGCGACCGCTTTCCAGCATAAAAGTAGGAAAGCGGCCCGGGTGTTGCAGTAAAAATACTGTCACCGCGAAGGAATACGGTTTTAAGCGGTATGCGTCACCCAAGACTTCGGAACGGAAGGGGCTCGAACCCCCTTCTGTACGTCCCGAAGTTGTTATGCCCGGCTCATCACCGGTTGTAGTGCTTCAGGACGGAACGGTGGGCACCCAAAAGGTGCCCAAACAAACATAGAGAATGTGGAGACACCCCATGCAAACCGATACAACTCGCGAGAACTCGCAGGGTTCTGATTCAAATCTGGATCTGTCTGCGACCGCGCCAGGCCAATTGCGCGTGATCAAACGTAACGGGGCTGTGGTTCCTTACACCGATGACAAGATCACCGTCGCCATCACCAAAGCGTTTCTCGCAGTTGAAGGCGGCAATGCTGCCGCCTCGTCGCGCATTCACGACACCGTTGCGCGCCTGACCGAACAGGTCACCGCAACCTTCAAGCGTCGCATGCCATCGGGTGGCACCATCCACATCGAAGAAATCCAGGACCAGGTTGAATTGGCCCTGATGCGCGCCGGCGAGCAAAAAGTGGCTCGCGACTATGTGATCTACCGTGACGCCCGCTCCAAGGAACGCGCCATCCGCGCTCCGGCCGAAGACGCCGTGAATGCTCACCCGTCGATCCGCATTACCCTTGCTGACGGCACGTTCGCGCCGCTGGACATGGGCCGCCTGAACACCATCGTTACCGAGGCCTGCGAAGGTCTGGAAGAAGTTGACGGCGACCTGATCCAGCGCGAAACCCTGAAAAACCTCTACGACGGCGTAGCGCTGAGCGACGTCAACACCGCCCTGGTGATGACCGCCCGCACCCTGGTAGAGCGTGAGCCCAACTACTCGTTCGTGACCGCTCGCCTGCTGATGGACACCCTGCGTGCCGAAGGCCTGAGCTTCCTGAAAGTAGCTGACAGCGCCACCCACCACGAGATGGCTGACCTGTACGCCAAGGCCCTGCCTGCCTACATCGCCAAGGGTATCGAGTTCGACCTGCTGAACCCGGTTCTGGCCACCTTCGACCTGGAAAAACTGGGCAAGGCGATCAACCACGAGCGCGATCAGCAGTTCACCTACCTGGGCCTGCAAACCCTGTACGACCGTTACTTCATCCACCACGATGGCGTGCGTTTC
>JBILYW010000037.1:0-11590 GCA_044377555.1 Pseudomonas sp. | reverse complement strand
TAGAGCTGGGTTACTCCGGAGGTCGACTGCTTGAGCGCCTGATTCAGGCACCTGGCCAGGTGATCGATCGTGACACCCTCGTGGCCTATGCCTGGTCTGACCGCGTGGTCGGCCCTGGCAGCCTCAATCAGCAGGTGTATACCCTGCGCAAGATGCTGGGCGACGAGAAAAACCTGCAAATCATTCAGACCGTTCCACGCCGTGGCTATCGGTTCAACCCCGCCTTTATCATCGAAAAAGCATCTGTGCAGCCCCTGCAACAGCCTGCCACCCCGGCCCTGGAACAGGTGCCGGCGAAGGCTGCGCCTGTACGTTCGGAGCTGCGTCGCAAGTCAATGGCAGTCAGCGCCACGCTGGCAGTCATTACCGCTTATTTTTTCGCCTCCCCGTCAACCGAGCTCTACGCCAGCCTGCAAAGTGCAGGAAACAGCAGCGTAGTGTTCGTTGAGCAGCAACAGCCCAAGGTCAATGAACTGATCAGCAAGACGCGTGCCTTGAGCGAGCGGATGATCCACTTGAGTGAAGAGCCGGTTGAACTGGCGATCGTTGGCGCTGCTAACGGCTATTACCATATCCATTGCTCATACAACACGGGCACAAACAACACCCTGGTCCTGCATGCCAATGAGATCCAAAGCATCAGCGACACACGTCTGCGCAGCTGCGTGCAATAACCCGTTTCGAATATGAAGTGTGAAGAATGCGCGGCCGGACGGCCGCGCGAAGGGTGTTTCGTTTGACGCCTGTTTACTCTACCGGGGCCCCAACCGGCTTGATGTAGTCAACCTTGCCCAAGCCATACTGCGCATAACTGTCACTGAACAACTGTCGGTACAAGGTTTCGGCCTGACCGGTCAGCAGCAACAGTTCGATCCGGCGGTTTACACCACTTTGCGGATCTTCAGGGCGCAGGGGCATGACATCCGCCTGGGCAGATACCTGCAACACACCTGTCGCCGGCAAGCCTGCCGCCACCATAACGCCCCGCGCCTGCAACGCACGCTCGCCTGACAGGTTCCAGTTGTCATAGTCGCGCTTGCCACGGTACGGCGTGGCGTCGGTATGACCACTGATTATCAGCTTGTTGTCGACCTTGGCCAACTCCTTGGCCAGGGTACCCAGCAACTCGCGAAAGTGCGGGTTGATCGTGGCGCTGCCACGCTCGAACATAAAGCGTTTGTCATCATCCTTGATCAAAATCCGCAGGCCTTGAGGCACCACTTGCACCTCGACGTTGGCCAGCGCATCCGCACGTTCTGCCAGCAGGCTCATCAGCTTGGCCAGAGCTTGCAACTCGGCTTCAGTGTCAAAACGCTCGGTCTCCAGGGGCTGGCTGTTGTCCACGGGCGCCTGCCGGGCAAGGATTTCGACAGGATCCGGCTCCTGCACAGCGGCAAAGTCAAACGGGATGCTGCTTTCACCGTCGAAAACCCCGGCGCCGCCCTCAAACACTGACGGAGCGTTTTGAACACGTATAGCCTTGCGTTCAGCGTCGGCCTGAGGCTGGATAATCCACAGCACCATAAACAACGCCATCATGGCCAGGGCAAAGTCAGCGAATGCCACCTTCCATGCCCCGCTATGCACTTCTTGGTGCCCACGCTTGCTGCGGCGTTTGATAATAATCTGATCACTTATTTCGTTACGCCTCCTCATCGCGTCGGTCCTCGTAGTTGGTCACCCAGGTTTCCAGATGCTTGAAGGCCGGTTTAACGTCCTGCTCAATCAGTTTGCGGCCGGCATCCACTGCCAGCAGCGTCGGTTTGCCAGCCAGATGCGCCACCAGAGTGGTACGCACACACTCAAGTGCCGACAACTCTGTACGGACGCGCTGGGCCATCGCATTGCTGATCGGTTCGAACAGGCAATAGCAGAAAAAAATCCCGAGGAAAGTCCCCACCAGGGCAGCGGCCACGTGCACACCGATTTCGGCGACCGAACCGCCGATGCTGTCCATGGTGATGATGATCCCCAAAATCGCCGCCAGAATTCCGAACCCCGGCATGGCTTCACCGACCTTGTGCAGGGACCGGGACGGCAGCAACAGCGCTTCGTGCATCGCGTCGAGTTCCTGCTCAAGGAAACCTTCCAGTTCGTGGGCTGAGATCTTGCCCATGGCCATCAACCGGAAGTTGTCGGCAATAAACGCCATCAGGTTTTTTTCCTGAAGAATCAGCGGGTACTTGCTGAACAGATCGCTCTGTTCCGGCTCTTCGATGTGAGCATCGAGCGCCTTCAGGCCGCCGGCCTCCACGGTTTCGAGCAGTTCATAGAGCAGCATCAGCAGCTCGCGCTGGAACTCTTCGCCACGTCGGCGAAACGAGAAGATCCCCTTGGCCTGGTACCACATTTCCAGCAGCACTTCCTTGGGGTTGCCGATAATCAGGCTGCCCAGCGCGGCCCCGACCACAATCAACAGCTCGGAGGGCTGCCACAGTACCGACAAGGTGCCACCGGCGATGGCAAAACCACCCAGCACACAGCCAATGATGATTAATGCACCTAAAATTTTCTGCACGTTCAATTACTCTTGGTTAAAAAATGACGAGCCTTATCAATAGCCTGCTTGCTCAACTGGCAAACCCGGGCATCGCTGATTTCGAGCACCAGGCCGATTTCCTTGAGACTCAACTCATGTTGGTAGTAAAGCGTCAGCACCAGACGCTCACGCTCGTTGAGGCAGTCCAGGGCCTGAATTAGCAGGCGCTCACTGAGCACCCGTTCTTCAATGCTTGCCCCTGACTGTTGAAAGTCGCGATGGCCATCGAGCAGCAGCACATCCAGGCTTTCGATGGCTTCTGCCGCTTCCGCCTGGAGATAAGCCTGGTACTGGGTGTCGTTCAGGCCTGTGGCCTTGAGCACCTCTTCGTCCCTGGGCTGGCGCCCCAGCTGACGGGTCAGGCTGCGCAGGGCATCGCGAACCTTGTGCGCCTGCTGACGCACCAGCCGGGGGCGCCAGTCCATGCGGCGCAACTCATCAAGAATCGCCCCGCGAATACGCAATGCTGCAAAACGTCCAAAACACTCATCCGGGGTGCCATAGCGGCGCAACCCCTGTAACAGACCCATCAGGCCAATCTGCTCCATGTCTTCACGGTCCAGCGCATGACTGGCCTGCAAAGACAGCTGATTGACAATGCGCTTGACCAGCGGCAAGTACTGCAGCATCCAGTGTTGCTCCACACCCGGTGCCAGCATTTGCGGGCAGTGGTCAGCGCTGCCCGGGCCGTAATCGGCCAAACGATCGTTGTTCATAGTGCGATTACTGCGCCAGGAGCTTGCTGACAAGCACACTGGTGAACGGCACCTCCATGCCCTTGCTCGCGAAGTCCTGTTTCAACTGTGCTTCTATCCGGCTCTGGACATCGGCAACGGCCAACAGCCGCAGCTCGCTGAACTTGAGCCGGGACAGTGAAGCGATTACCGAACTGCGCACCAACGGCTCAATATTCTTGAAGGTGCTGCCTGATACCTTGGCGTCGGCCTGCAAGGCCAGGTCGAGCACAACGTAGCGCTCGCGCTTTTCTCCCGGCAGGTTCATCACAATTTTTTCAACCGGATAAAACGTAAAGTCGGATATTTGTTTAGGCCCGTCCGCAAGCGCGGAACTGGAGGCAAGCGCCGGAGACAGATGCAAATAGCCCAACACCACCGCGCCAACGGTAATGGCCGTGTTAAGCCCCACTACTAATAAAATGACACGCGACATCAACATGAAAAATTTCAATCCACTTGTAGATCAGTTTCAGGGGCGACTCACAGCAGGCTGTTTGTCGGGTTAAACAGTCACCAGTACGCCGCTGTCTTGCCGTTTGGGCGAAACAGCGCTGCCCTCGGCTTCAGCCATGGCATCGGCGATGCTCGGTTCACGCGCAGACCGGCCCTGCTCCCGTTGCGAATGCCCCTGGGAATCGCTGGAAACCTGAACCTGCACTTGCAAGGTGTTCTGCTCCACCAGTTCCTGGCGCAAGCGTTCACTGGTGGTCGCGATCAAACGCGCCACATCGGTTTGGGCCGCCGAAATGTGCACACTCAGGCGCCCGTTTTCGTGGCTGATAAAAATCTCCAGGCTCCCCAGCTCGGGTGGGTCGAGGCGGATCGTGGCCTGCTGAAAGCGTTGCTGGACCTGTACCTCGACGGTCTCGCGCAAAGCATGCAGCATCTGCTCTCCCCAACGGGCCTGCGGCGCCGCCAGCTTGAGCCCGCGCTCAAGCACCGGTTCAGCCGTCGTGCTGCTGCCCGGCAACGAGGTTGTCGGGGCAGACACTTCAGTGCTCGACAGGGGTTCGACCGAGCCTGCCACCACAGCTGTTGCTGTTGCTGTTGCCGTAGCTGTAGCCGCAACCCAAGGGTTCTCACCCGTGCTGACCGCTGGTGCAGCGGGAACCGGCAGCCTTGGGCCGACGCCCGTCCCCGGATGCTCGAACTCTGCGTCAGGGCCGGACTGGACCGGCAAAGGGGCTTCAAACACTCTGCGTGATTCAAGGACAGGAGCCGGGTCCCGGGGCTCAGGTGCCATGCGCGCCAGCAAACGTTCGCCAGGCACGCCGGAAGGCGTTTTGCCGGCGTCATCCCGGGCCTGTAACCGTATGGCTTGCTGACTCAACATCATGCTGAGCCACTGTTGCGGGTCCACGGATTCCAGCGCCGGATCAAGCACCGGTTCGGCGACCTCCAGTTCCCGGGCCTGCTGCGGCTCGGCACTGGCCAACGCATCAGCTTCTGGCACAGGCACAGGCAATTGCGGTTCAAGTTCGGGCTGTTGAACATAGAGCACCCGGGACAGCTCGTCCGCCGGCAAGCTGCTGTCCAGGGGCAGGCTGTTCTGTTCCAGGGCCGCGCCGAAGCCGCCAGGCATAGAAATGGAAATGCCCATGCCTAACCCTCCACCTGCACGCTGTCTGCCAGGGAATAGGCGAGGCGCCCTTCCTGATGTTCGGTATGACTACCCAGCAGGTCACTCAAGCGCTTGCATTCGCGCGAGCAGGCTTGCAATGCCTGCCCATGCAAGGCCTGGAGTGGTGCCAGTTCAGCCAGGGTGCGGGGGGTAAACTCACCGCTCTCGCCCAAGCGTTGCAAGCCCTCACGGATCAGCAGGTCAATCTTGTGGATCCGCGCCCAGTCCTCTTGGGCCAAGGCCTGGGCGAGCGATTGCCGCAAGTGCGCCAGGCGGCGCAAATCAGCTGCGTGTGGCATGCACACCTTCCCAGCCTTCACGCACTTGCCCAAGCAGGTGCACGACTTCGTCGATACTGGTTACCGACAGCGACACACTGACCTCCACCAGACGGTGCAGGCAATAATCGTAAAGCCGTGACAGGTCGTGCACGAGTTCGCCGCCCTGCTCGTAATCAAGGGTGCTGTTGAGTGCGTTGAGAATGTTCATGCACTTTTCCAGCGACTTTCCCTTGAGTTCGTAATGCCGGGCTTCGATGTGCCCGCGTGCTCGACTCAACTCGTCGAGCAGGCCATCAAACAGCACCAGCACCAGTTCGTAGGGCGAGGCCGAACACACTCGAACTTCAAGGTCGACTGCACGGTACCCGTCATAGCTTTCATTCATTATCTATTTCCAAACATGCCTAAGGTTTGTTCCATTGACGCCATGATCTGCGCCATCTGCGTGTACTGTTTGACGTAGCGCTGGTAATGGTTCTGGTACTTGCTTTCCAGTTCCTCATACTTGACGTCGATCTTCTGCAGCATGCTGTTGAGGTTGTCCTTGCGGGCCTTCATCGAGCCGGTGCTGCCGCTGGTGTATGTCGCGAGTTTCTTGTCCAGGGTGTCGATCAGGTTGTCCCGTCCCGAAAACAGCTTTTCAAAGGCATCGGGGTTGGCGTCGAGCATTTTCTCGAACGCTTTGTTATCCACTTTGAGCTTGCCTTTGGAATCCGCCAGGATCCCGAATTCCATCAGCGTGATGCCGTCAAACGGGGTACGCAGCACCGAGTTGATCATCGCTTCCACAGCACGAATGCCCGAGTCTCCTGCCAGTACACCGCGCCCTTCTGTTTCACCACCCGCCGAGGTCAGGCTGTCAAAGGTGCCCAGCAATGCGTTGATCGCGCTAATGAACTCATTGAGCTTGTCATTGGTCGCTTTCTGGTCGCGATTGATGTTCACCACCAGTGGCTCATCACCGGCCTGATGCACCTTGTTGAACGTCATGCTGACGCCATCGATCATGTCCTTGAAGGTATTGGAGCTTTGCTGAAGCTTCATGCCGCTGGTAGCGTCAGCCCCCAGATAGACAATCGCGTCCTTGGCCTCGGACAGTACTTGCGGGTTGATCAGGCTGGTTTCCAGCGCGCTGCCCGTGGCATCGGTACGCAATTGGATCGCGTTCTGCTCGCCGGTTTTTTCGGCGGTCAACACCATCGTCACTTCACCGCCGCTGCGTACCAGAGTGGCTTTCACGCCCTTGTTATCGGGGTGGCCATTGATCGCAGAAGCCAGCTCCTCCTGGGACAAGCTGCCATCGCCATTGCTGTCGCCAGCACTCAGGTCAACCGCAAATTCCACACCATCCTGTTTGATGTAGAGGCTGCCCGAGTCCGCGGCATTACTGCCCAGCCCACTGAGGGCGACCTGATGCCGGCTCGCCAATTGCTCGACAAAAAACTGGTAGCTGCCTTCCTTCGCGCTGGGGCCCAGGGTTGCGCTGGCCATGCCTTCCTTGCTGAACGTGGCGGCGTTGATCAGCATGCTTTTATCAGTGCCTTTGAGCCCCTTCACTGCCGTACCCAATGCCTTGAGTGCAGTGTCCAGTTGCGTCACGGCGGCCAACTGCGCCTTGTACTTCTTTTCATTGCGCTCGGCCTGCATCAACTCCCGCTGCACTTCATACTTGGCGAGATGTTTTGCCTGGGTCTGGATGTAGTCTGTATCGATTGCCATGTGTGATCGCTCCTCTTCAGGTAGATAGCAAAACCAATGCCAACTTTTAATTCATTGTTTTATAAGGATTTTTTTATTTATTCGAGAAGTACGGCTTCCGCTTTGAGCACGGCGTATACCCGCGGGTGGAAAAACTGCTTCCGCCCCCCTGACCCGCAGCAAAGCCCCGGGGCCTGAGTGTCAAAGGCGACCGGAACGGGGGGGTTGATTAACCCCGATGGAAAACTCGGACTTGGGGGATGGATCACTGCGGTAAAGGCACCGCCCGGGACATAACGTGCGGGTTGCCACCCGGTCGGGCGGCTAAAGCGAAGGGGAATAAACCTGTGCCGTGTCTTGCCGGGCCAGTTGCTGGAAGATCTCGCTGTGCATCGCCAGCAGCTTGCCGTTGCGCTCATTCAGGTCGCGGCAGCGCTCGACACTGGCAATCAGGGTTTTCCAGGCCTGGTCCAGGTGCCCACGGCGCACGGGCTCGTACAGGCCGATCAGGCTTTCCATCGCGCGGGTATCAGCCCCCAGGCGAAATACCTCCAGCACTCGGCTGCGGCGTCGCGCACGCGCACTGGCGGCATCCATCAGCGCGGCAATATGGCCGTTGGCCTCAGCAATGGTGACGGTTTCGCGGGCCATTAGCGCCACTTGCAGACGCCCCATCCACTCGTACAACCGGGCAAAGCCTGTCAGGTCGTCGTGCACATCCTGCTCGACAACCTTCAGCAACTGGTCACGCTGACTCACCGCTCACCACGGTGATAGTTGAGCATGGCGCTGGCCAGCGAGGCGCTGTCGCTGGTGAGCGAGCCTGCAGCCAGTGCCGCCTTGAGGGTGGCGACCTTGTCCAGGTCCACTTGTGGCAATTGCCCCAGTGCCGAGTGAATTTGCTCCAGCCCTGGCTTGACCGCTGCGGGGGCGCTGACTGGCGTCACGGGACCGCTGCCGGTGCGCTCACTGCTGCCTGAAACCGGGCGCTCGGCAGAAGGGGTAAAACTGATGACAGGCTGTCGTGTGATTTCCATGATGCGCTCCAGAACTGGGTGATACTGAGCAAAGGCGACCCTTTGCCGGGGCGACTTAAGTCCAGTCGCCAACAATTTAAATAAATACTTCCTGAGCCTTGTTCCGCCACCAGGTCTGGCTGGCCAGCCCGTCCTGGATTTTCTGTTCCTGCCGCGCCAGGGTCGCCTGCCAAATGCGCATTTTCTCGTCGATCACCTGAGCCAGAACCTTCTCCTGGCGCACCACGTGCTGCAGTTCATCCTGGATACGGCTGAGGGTCTGCTCGGCCAGTTTCAGCTCGCGAACCTGCAAGTTGGTCATCGCATGCAGCGTGGCCTTGTACTGCTGCTGGTTGTGGCGTTGCAAGGGCGTGGTGGTGGCACTGGTGAAGCCGCACAACCGTTTGAGGGCGGCAATGTTATTACGATAACGCTCACACAGATTCTGCTGGTAGCTGACCCGGCCCATGATCTGACGCATCTGGATATGGCGTAACTGCGCCAGCCGGTTGAGTACATTGATCCGGTTTTTCATCGCTCTGGTCCCTGGTTAACAACCGTCATTTGACGATGCTCTGCAGGGTGTCGATGCTCAGGCCCAGCTCGGCGCTGGCCCCCACATCCTGGCGCAGGAAGCGCTCGATATTGGGCGCCAGCTTGACCGCGCGATCCGTGCCCGGGTCCATCCCCGGCGTGTAGCCACCCAGCGGGATCAGGTCCTTGATGCCGTCATAAACGCTGCTGTATTCCTTGAAGGAACGCGCCGCATTCAGGTGCTTGCGGTCCGCCACCTGGCTCATGCAGCGGCTCACTGACGCCGCCACATCGATGGCCGGGTAATGACCGATGTCGGCCAGTTTGCGCGACAGCACGATATGCCCGTCCAGAATCGCCCGGGCACAGTCAACGATCGGGTCCTGCTGATCGTCGCCTTCGGCCAGTACTGTGTAGATCGCACTCAGGCTACCTTCGGCACTCTCACCATTACCGGCGCTTTCAACCAGCTCCGGCAGCATGCCGAAAACCGAAGGCGGATAGCCTTTGGTTGCCGGAGGCTCGCCCAGCGCCAGGGCTATTTCACGCTGCGCCATGGCATAGCGTGTCAGGGAGTCAACCAGCAGCAACACATCATTGCCCTGGTCGCGAAAGTAGGCCGCAATGCTGTGGCACAGCTCTGCGGCCTTGAGCCGCATCAGCGGCGATTCATTGGCCGGCGCCACCACCACCACGGCCTTGCGCAGACCTTCGGGGCCCAGCGAGTGCTGGATGAATTCCTGCACCTCCCTGCCCCGCTCGCCGATCAAGCCGACCACGACCACATCGGCCTTGGTCTGGCGGGTGATCATGCCCAGCAGCACGCTTTTACCCACACCGCTGCCCGCAAACAGGCCGACGCGCTGGCCCTTGCCCAGGGTCAGCAGGGCATTGATTGCCCGCACGCCTACGTCCAGGGGCTCGCTCACCGGCTGGCGCTTGAGCGGGTTGACCTTGGGCAGCTCGACATCCAGCTCGTCGCGCCCGGTCAGCTTGCCCAAATCGTCCATCGGTTCGCCCAGGCCATTAAGCACACGGCCCAGCCAGGAATCATCGATGTGCAGCGCCGCTTCTTCCCTGGCCGCAAATACCCGCGACCCCGCACTCAAGCCCACAGGCTTCTTGAACGGCATCAAATAGGTGATATCGCGGTTAAAACCCACCACCTGCGCATCGAGCATTTCACCGTCGGACTGCTCGACATAGCAGCGCTGCCCGGTCACCCGCTGGCAGCCCAGACTTTCAAGCAAGATGCCCGACATGCGCACCAGCCGCCCGCTGACCTTGGCCAGTTGTACATCGTCCAGCGAGCGCAGGGCTTCATTGAGTGCAAAAGGTTTGAGCACGGATCAATCCTCGGTCAGGTGCAGATGTTGCGACAGGGTTTCAACACAGGCATCCAGGCGCTGCTGACAGCCCACATCGACCTCGGCCCGGGGCGTCACAATGCGGCATTCCCCCAGCGCCAGCGCCTCGTCGGCCACCAGGCGCCAACTCGCGGCCCGGTCGGGTGCCAGGTCCTTGATCCGGGCAAACTCCTGAGGATGCAAATTGATATGCACGTCCGTCGTCTCCAGCGGCATGCCGGCCAAGGCCTCTTCAGCCAGGGTCAGCAACTGCGTCGGGTTCAGGGTCAACTCGCAGCGGATCACTTGCTCGGACACTTTTTTGACCAGTGCCAGCAGTTCCTGGCGCCGCGTGCGCTCAAGCCCCGACAAAAAGCTGCGCAATTGCCGGTTAGCCGCTTCGAGAGGGGAACTGGCCTGATCGAATGACTCGCGCCCTTCTACACGGCCCTGCATCCGGCCTTCCTGCAAACCCTGCTCGCGGCCGGCCTCATGGCCCAATTGAAGGCCATGCTCCTGCCCCTGAATCAAGCCTTCCTGGTAGCCCTTTTCATTGCCTTCCTGGAAACCGTCGGCAATGGCCCGCTGCACCGCAACGGGGTCGTTTTTCCACTCCGGCGCCAGCTCTTGCGGCAAAGGAGGAAAACGATAGGGCCGCCAGTCGCGGGTCTTGCCTTTCAGCACATTGATCGACACGGAACAGCCCTCACTCTACGGTTGGCTCGCGAAACAGCTGAATGGCCAAACCACCTTCGGTTGCCATCTCCCGCACCACCGCCATGATTTCCTTGCGCACCTGTTCGACCCGGCTCATAGGCACCGGCCCCTGACGACGGTTCTGGGCTTCCATCTGCTGCATCTGACGACGCGGCATGGCCCCTTGAATCGCCTTGACCAGGGCCGGTTCTGCCCCTTTGAGCGCGACTACCCACTCGCTCAAAGGGATGACCTCAAGCAAGGTTTGCAAGACTTCCTGGCTCTGGCGGGACAGGATGAAGAAGTCATACATTTCGTCTTCGATCCGCTCCACCAATGAGGTGTCGTGGGCGCGCAACAGCTCGAACATCTGGTCGCGGTCGCCCTTGAAGCGGTTCATGATGTCTGCCGCCTGCTTGATCCCTCGCACCTGCGAGCCCTGGGCGGACAACACCGACAGGCTGCGCTCGATCAACTGCTCCAGCTCCTTGATCACATCGCCATTGATCTCGTTGAGGTTGGCAATGCGATACAGCAACTCGTCCTGACGCCAGCTGGGCATGCTTTCAAGCACTTCGCTGGCCATGCCGGGCGGCAGGAAGGCGAGGAACACCGCCTGCATCTGCGCATGTTCCTTGGCAATCAGAGTGGCAAACTGCTTGGGATCGACCCATTCCAGCTTGACCATCTTGGCGCGGATTTCCTCGCCATAGATGCTGTCCAGCAGGCTGCGCGTAATGTCGCTGCCCAATGCCTTGCCGAGCATCCCCGACAGGTAGCTGCGCGAGGCACCCTTGATGCTGCTTTGCTCCTTGTAGTCGTCAAAGAAGCGGCTGATGACCTCTGAAACCATCGGCTGCTTGACGTTGCTCAAGCGGGCCATGGCCTGGCTGATGCAGACGATTTCCTCCCGGGAAAAGTGCTGCAGCACCCCCGCGGAAACACTGTCGCCCATGCTCAACATAAGGATCGAGGCTTGCTCAAGGGAGCTCATAGTGCGGTTCTGCGCTGTGCGGGCGCGCAACTCCTGCATGACGTCAGCTGGTCGTGTTGACATTGGTTTCATTCCGGCCTATCCACTGTTTGATCACTTCCGACACGCGTTCGGGGTCGTTTTTAGCC
>JBILYW010000446.1:0-3874 GCA_044377555.1 Pseudomonas sp. | reverse complement strand
GCTGGTGGGCACCGCGCTGATTCACTCGTTGGCCGTGACCGAAAAACGTGGCGTGTTCAAAAGCTGGACCGTGTTGCTGGCCATTGCTGCGTTTTCGCTGAGCCTGCTGGGTACCTTCCTGGTGCGTTCCGGCGTGCTGACCTCGGTTCACGCATTCGCCTCCGACCCGGAGCGCGGCGTGTTCATCCTGATCTTCCTGCTGTTTGTGGTGGGCGGCTCGCTGACCCTGTTTGCGCTGCGTGCGCCGGTGGTCAAGAGCCACGTCAGCTTCAAGCTGTGGTCACGTGAGACGCTGCTGCTGGGCAACAACCTGGTGCTGGTGGTGGCCGCGTCGATGATTCTGCTCGGCACCTTGTACCCGCTGATTCTGGACGCCATCAGTGGCGCCAAGATGTCGGTGGGCCCGCCGTACTTCAACGCCCTGTTTATCCCGCTGATGGGCCTGCTGATGGTGGTGATGGCAGTGGGCATGCTGGTGCGCTGGAAAGACACCCCGGTGAAATGGCTGTTGGGCATGCTGACCCCGGTGCTGCTGGGCAGCGCGGCCCTGGCGGCGATTGCCGGTGTGGCCTATGGCGACTTCAACTGGGCGGTGATTACCACCTTTATGCTGGCGGCCTGGGTGTTGCTGGCCGGGGTGCGCGATATCGGTGACAAAACCCGTCACAAAGGCCTGGTCAAAGGCGTGCGCAGCCTGACCCGCAGCTACTGGGGCATGCAGATCGCCCACCTGGGGATCGCGGTGTGCGCGCTGGGTGTGGTGTTGTCGAGCCAGAACAGTGCCGAACGCGACTTGCGCCTGGCGCCGGGAGAATCGATGGAGCTGGGTGGTTACCACTTCATTTTTGAAGGTGCCAAGCACTTCCAGGGCCCGAACTTCACGTCAGACAAAGGCACGGTGCGGGTCATCCGCAACGGCAAGGAAGTCAGCGTACTGCACCCGGAAAAACGCCTGTACACGGTGCAGAACTCGATGATGACCGAAGCCGGGATCGACGCCGGCTTCACCCGCGACCTGTATGTGGCGCTGGGCGAGCCTTTGGGCGATGGCGCCTGGGCGGTACGGGTGCATGTGAAACCCTTTGTGCGCTGGATCTGGTTCGGTGGTCTGCTGACCGGCTTTGGCGGGTTGCTGGCCGCGATGGACCGTCGCTATCGGGTCAAGGTGAAAAGCCGCGTGCGTGAAGCACTGGGCATGACAGGAGCCACCGCATGAGACGCTGGTTGATGCTGGTCCCGCTGGCCGCATTCCTGGGCATGGCGTGGTTTCTTTACCGGGGCTTGTACCTGGACCCGACGGAATTGCCGTCGGCGATGATCGACAAGCCGTTCCCGGCGTTCAGCCTGCCTGCGGTCGAGGGCGGCAAGGTCCTGACCGAGGCGGACCTCAAGGGCAAGCCCGCGCTGGTTAACGTCTGGGCCACCTGGTGCATTTCGTGCCGGGTCGAGCACCCGGTGCTGACCAGGCTGGCCGAGCAGGGCGTGGTGATCTACGGCGTCAACTACAAGGACGTCAACGAAGACGCGAAAAAGTGGCTCAAGGACTTCCATAACCCGTATCAGCTGGACATCAACGATGCAGACGGCTCCCTGGGCCTGAACCTCGGCGTGTACGGCGCCCCGGAGACGTTCCTGATCGACAGCAAGGGCATCATCCGCCACAAGTTTGTCGGCGTGATCGACGACACCGTGTGGCGCGAGCAACTGGCCGGCAAGTATCGGGCACTGGTAGACGAGGCCGGGCAATGAAGCGCTGGCTAGCCGCTGTGGTGTTTGGCCTGACCCTCAGTGGCATCGCCCACGCAGCCATCGATACCTACGAGTTTGCCAGCGACGCCGAGCGCGCCCGTTTCCGCGAACTGACCAAAGAACTGCGTTGCCCCAAGTGCCAGAATCAGGACATTGCCGATTCCAACGCACCGATTGCCACTGACCTGCGCCGCGAAATCTTCCGCATGCTGGGTGAAGGCAAGGACAACCAGCAGATCATCGACTTCATGGTCGACCGCTATGGCGAGTTCGTGCGCTACAAGCCGGCCCTGACCAGCAAGACCGCGGTGCTGTGGTTTGGCCCGCTGGCCTTGCTGATGGGCGGGCTGGTGGTGATTGGCGTCATCGTCGGGCGCCGCCGCCGTACCGGGCCGGCCGAAGGCCCGGACACACTTTCTGCCGAGGAGCGTCAGCGCCTCGACACTTTGCTGGATAAAACCAAAGATGATTGATTTCTGGCTCGCAGCAGGCTTGCTGCTACTGATCGCCCTCAGCTTTTTATTGATCCCCGTATTGCGCGGGCGTCGTGCCCAGCGCGAAGAAGACCGCACTGCGCTGAACGTCGCGCTGTACCAGGAGCGTGTCGCCGAATTGCAGGTCCAGCGTGAAGAGGGCGCCTTGACCGCCGAGCAACTGGAAACCGGTCGTGCCGAAGCTGCCCGTGAGCTGCTGGCAGACACCGAAGGCGTGGCCCCGGCGCGGGTTTCCAGCCTGGGCAAGGCCATCCCGTTGCTGGCGGCGATCATGGTGCCGGTGCTGGGCCTGGGCCTGTACCTGCACTTTGGCTCCAGCGACAAAGTCGAGCTGACCCGCGAGTTCTCCCAGCCGCCGAAATCCCTTGAAGAAATGGTCGCGCGTCTTGAGCGTGCTGCCGCGGCGCAACCGGAGTCGGCTGAAGGCCTGTACTTCCTGGGCCGTGCCTATATGGCGCAAAACCGCCCGGCAGAAGCGGCCAAGGTGTTTGAGCGCGCTGCCAACCTGGCCGGCCGTCAGCCTGAATTGCTGGGCCAGTGGGCCCAGGCGCAGTACTTTGCCGACGATAAAAAGTGGAGCGACAAGGTTCAGGCGCTGACCGACGAAGCCTTGAAGGCCGATCCGAAAGAAGTCACCAGCCTGGGCCTGCTCGGCATTGCCGCCTTTGAAGACCAGCGCTATCAGGAGGCGATTGGTTACTGGCAGCGCCTGATGAATGAATTGCCCGTCGGCGATCAATCCCGCACGGCACTGGAAGGCGGAATCGAAAAAGCCCGAGAACAACTGCTGGCCAGTGGTGGCAAGGTTGAAGCGGCGCCTGCAGCCAAGGCCCAGGCTTCGATCAGGGTCAGCGTTGACCTGGCCGATGCGGTCAAGGCCAGCGCTCTGCCGGGTGACAGCGTCTTTATCTTCGCCCGTGCGGTGTCCGGTCCTCCGGCGCCCCTGGCAGTTAAACGTGTGACCGTGGCGGACCTGCCCATCACCGTTGAACTGGGTGATGTCGACGCAATGATGCCGCAATTGAAACTGTCCAACTTTCCTGAAGTCCAACTGATGGCACGCATCTCCCGCGCAGGCCAGCCGACGGCGGGCGAGTGGGTAGGGCGCAGCCAGCCGCTGTCCAGCAGCACTAAAGAGCTGCAACAGCTGACCATCGACAGCCCGGATAAATAGAAATGCATCCACTTGCACGCATCACCTTGCTCACACTGGCTTTAGGCCTGAGCGCCTGTGCGGTTCATCAGCCTTACGAACCGACGGCGCCTTCAACACCGACACCGATGCCGGAAGCGTTGCCCCAGCCCTCCGGCAAACCCCTGCCGGACATGCCCATCCCCAAGCCGCCAAAACCGTTGCCGCGTACTTCGGCCACCTTTGCGCCGCCGCCGGGTGGGCCGAGCCATTGGGATGCGCGCATGGGCGTGTACGTGCTGGATGACCAGACCAACGTCTTTTACCGCCAGCGCGCCTACTACCGCTGGAACAACGGCTGGAGCCGCGCGGTCAGCCCCAGCGGGCCGTGGGAAGAGACCGATATCAGCGGCGTACCGCCGGGGTTGAGTCGGCAGTTCAAGTAACGCAAAAACGGCGACCTTCGGGTCGCCGTTTTTGTTTGTAGCGGTAGAGCAAA
>JBILYW010000445.1:0-3875 GCA_044377555.1 Pseudomonas sp. | reverse complement strand
AGCTTGCGGCTGCGCCATTCCCCGCCAATGATGCGTAACTGACCCGCACCTGAGTGCGATGTGTTTTTTGGCTTTGCCATTAATGCTCCGGAACCCCAAGAGGTTGCTCTGAAGGTTTGTCGGTAGGAGGTGGCAGTGGTTTTTGCGGCACGGTTGGGCCGGCAGTCACTACGACCATTTTGTCGGCGCTCAGGTGCTTGTTCATGGCGTCCTTGACCTGATCGGTGGTCAGGTTTTGGGACTGCTGCATGAAGGTTTCCAGATAGTCCAAAGGCAAATCATAGAAGCCCATTGCGCCCAGTTGGCCGACGATGGCCGCGTTGCTGGCAGTGGACAGCGGGAAGCTGCCCGCCAATTCACGCTTGGCATCGTCGAGTTCTTTTTGCGTCGGACCATTTTTCAGGTAGTCGGCCAGAATGTCTTGCACCAGTTTGAGCGTACCTTCGCTCAATTCGGCACGGGTTTGCAGGTTGATCATGAACGGGCCACGGGCCTGCATCGGGCTGAAGCCGGAATACACGCCGTAGGTCAGGCCGCGCTTCTCACGCACTTCAGTCATCAGGCGTGTACCGAAACCGCCGCCGCCCAGGATGCTGTTGCCCAGCGCCAGCGCTGCATAGTCGGGGTCGTCACGGTCGATACCCAGCTGAGAGAACAGCAAGTGGGTCTGTTTGGACGGGAACTCGATATGGGTTGCGCCCGCTTTGGGCTCGACCGGTTGCACTGTCTTGGCCACCGCCGGGCCTTTAGGCAGTGCGGCCGAGACTTGGGCCGCAATGGCTTCGGCTTCGGCGCGGGACAGGTCGCCAACGATCGCGATCACCGCGTTGCCGGCAGTGTAGGCCTTGTTGTGGAAGGCTTTGAGCTGGTCGATGGTGATCGAGGTGATGCTTTGGGCATTGCCATCACTGGCGTGGGCATACGGGTGGTTGCCGTACAGGCGCTTGAACAGCTCATCGCTGGCCAGTTTGCCAGGGTTTTGCTTCTGGAACTCAAAGCTTGCGAGCAACTGGTTCTTGATTCGCGCCAGTGAATCGGCCGGGAACGTTGGCTTGCCCACTACTTCGGCAAACAGGTTGAGCGCCGGGGTACGTTTGTCTGCGTCGCTCAGGCTGCGCAGCGACACGACGGCCATGTCGCGATAGGCGCCGTTGCCGAAGTCTGCACCCAGGCCTTCAAAACCCTCGGCGATGGCGCCGACATCCTTGCCGGCCACGCCTTCGTTGAGCATGGCGTTGGTCAACAGGGCCAGCCCCGGGGTGTCGTCGTCCTGGCTGCTGCCGGCGGCGAAGGTCAGGCGCAGGTCGAACATCGGCAGTTGCCGGGCTTCGACGAACAGCACCTTGGAGCCTTCGGCGGTTTTCCAGGTTTGTACGTTCAGTGCACGGTGGCTGGGCGCCTTGCCGTCGAGTTCGGCCAGGGATTCGAGTTTGTGCTCAGCCTTGGCCTGATCCAGAGCCTGACTGGCAATGGAACGGTCCGGGCTGATGAAATAGTAGCCGAGTACGCCAGCCAGTACGGCAGCGGTCAGCCCGAGCAGGGCGTAGCGGGGACCTTTACGCTCACTCATGGGTTTTCTCCTCGGGCAGTACGTGCGCAACGCTGAGACGGTCGCGGGTGAAATAGGTGCGGGCGGCCTGCTGGATATCGGCCGGGGTGACTTTTTGCAGGTCTTGCAGTTCGGTGTCCATCAACTTCCAGGACAGGCCGACGGTTTCAAGCTGGCCAATTGAGGTGGCCTGGCTGGTAATCGAGTCGCGCTCGTAAACCAGGCCGGCAATCACTTGCGCACGCACGCGCTCCAGCTCTTGAGCCGTAGGAGGCGTTTTTTTCAGGTCATCAAGCAATCGCCACAAGCCTGCCTCGGCCTGGGCCAGGGTGACTTTTTTCTGGCTGTTGGGCATCGCCGAGAGCATGAACAGGCTGTCGCCACGGGTGAAGGCGTTGTAGCTGGACGATGCGCCGGACACCAGCTCTTCGCCGCGCTCCAGTTGCGTCGACATGCGGGCGCTGTAGCCGCCGTCCAGCAGGGCCGAGATCAGGCGCAGCGCATTGGCGGTGACCGGGTCTTTGGCCGTGGCGATGCTCGGTACGTTAAAGCCCAGCATCAGGCTTGGCAGTTGGGTCTGTACGTGGATCTTGAGCAGGCGCTCGCCAGGGGTGGCCAGCTCCAGCGGGACCTTGGCAATGGGTACTGCGCGTTTAGGAACAGGGCCAAAGTAGCGCTTGGCCAGGGCTTTGACTTCGTCCGGAGTGACGTCGCCAACCACCACCAGTGTGGCGTTGTTTGGGGCATACCACTCTTCGTACCAGTCACGCAGTTCGCCAACGCTCATGCGCTCCAGGTCGACCATCCAGCCGATGGTGGGCGTGTGGTAGCCACTGGACGGGAAAGCCATGGCGCTGAAGAGCTCGTAGGCCTTGCTCATGGGCTGGTCATCGGTGCGCAGGCGGCGCTCCTCTTTAATGACCTCGATCTCGCGTTTGAACTCTTCCGGTGGCAGACGCAGGCTGGCCATGCGGTCGGCTTCAAGTTCGAAGGCCACACCCAGGCGGTCGCGGGCCAGCACCTGGTAATACGCGGTGTAGTCATCGCTGGTAAAGGCGTTTTCCTGGGCTCCGAGGTCGCGCAGGATCAGCGAGGCTTCACCGGGGCCGACCTTGTTGCTGCCTTTGAACATCATGTGTTCGAGGGCGTGGGACAGGCCGGTCTTGCCCGGGGTCTCGTAACTTGAGCCGACCTTGTACCAGACCTGGGACACCACCACGGGTGCACGGTGGTCTTCGCGCACGATGACTTTAAGGCCATTGTCCAGACTGAACTCGTGGGTAGGCTGCGGTTCGGCCGCCAGGGCCGAAAGCGGGAGCAAAACTGTGCTGAGCAACAGGCCAGCAGCGCGTCGGGCTAGAACAATCATTCGTTTTTAAACCTGTTGGGCTGCCCGCTTGGCCTTAGCGTCTGCGGGTGAGGAGGTGCTAGGATACTGATCCGTTTTACTGGCGGCCACGCCTATCAGGCCTTTGACGATCAGACGACGTTTGGTCGGGCAGTATAGGAGCCCGTTTGGAAGTTTGGATTTATCCCGGTAAATTTCGTTTTTTTGCCGATTTTCCCGTTCCAGACCCGAGTTAAGACGAAATTTCCGAGGTGTGCTTTACCCTCGGGAGCAAGTTGCGTGCGAACAAGCTGGCAAAAGAACAGTCTGTATCACACCGAATATTATTTGCCGGGGCGCCACAGTGGCGCGTCGCTACGATGAGATAGCCGTCCTCCATGTTTGGTTCCAACGACGACAAGAAGAACCCAGCTGCGGCTGGCGAGAAAAAAGGCCTGTTCGGATGGCTGCGCAGAAAGCCGCAGGAACCCGTGGTGGAACAGCCCGCGCCTGCCCCTGAAATCACCCCCGAGCCGTTGATTGAGGCCGCTCCTGTGGTCGTTGAGGCAACGCCCGAAGTGGTTGTGGTGGCCGCTGCACCCGCGGTTGAGCCAGCCATTGAGCCGACTGTCGCCCATGAGCCGACGCCATGGCCGCCGCTGCCTGTTCCCGAAGAGCCGGTAGCACTGGTTGTCGACGTGCAGGCGCCGCATGTCGTGCCGCCGATCCCTGAACCTGAGGTCTTTGCTCCCGAGCTGGTGATCGCCCCTGAACCTGTGGTTGAAGTGCCCGAGGTGGTTGAAACCATCGCAGAGCCAGAGCCAGAGCCAGAGCCAGAGCCAGAGCCGGTCGTAGCTCCGGTGGTGGTGCCTGCTCCGGTTGCAGCGGTAGCTGTCACGGCTGAGCCGAAAACCGGCTTCTTCGCCCGCCTCAAACAGGGCCTGTCCAAGACCAGCGCCAGTATCGGCGAAGGCATGGCCAGCCTGTTTCTGGGCAAAA